>DATEIF010000778.1:0-3842 GCA_035279205.1 Vineibacter sp. | reverse complement strand
GCTGATCGGGTGGCCGAACTGCACGCGCTGCTTGGCGTACTCGATCGAATCCTCGAGTGCGCCGCGTGCGAGCCCGATCGAGCGCGCCGCGGTGTGCGCCCGCGCCTTCTCCAGGCCGTAGCTCGCGAGTTAGAAGCCCTTGCCCTCCTCGCCCAGGATCATGTCCTTGTGCACGGGCGTGCCGTCGAAGGCGAGCTCGTAGGTCTTCCAGCCGAAATAGCCGATCTTGGGGATCGGCGCGCCCGAGCAGCCGGCCGGCAACTGGCCGCGCTTCTTCTCGATCAGGAACATCGAGATGCCCTTGTGGCGCTTCTTGGGGTCCATCTCCGAGGTGCGCGCCATGACGATCAGGAAGTCGGCGCCATCGGCGAAGGTGCACCAGTACTTGTTGCCGGTGATCAGGTAGCTGGCGCCGTCCTTCTTGGCACGGCAGGTCATGCTGGCGACGTCCGAGCCGGTGTTGGGCTCCGACATCGAAAAGGCGCCCAGGAACTCGCCCTTCACCATGCGCGAGAGATAGCGCGAGCGCTGCTCCTCGTTCATGGCGTGCGAGCCGATCATGCCGTTGCCGCGCGCGATCAGCGACGCCACGCTCATCCAGCCGCGCGACAGCTCCTCCGTCACCAGGCAGTATTCGAAGCTGCCCAGGCCCGAACCGCCGTACTGCTCGGGGATCAGGATGCCGAAGTAGCCCATCTCGGCCAGCTTGTCGCGCAGCGACATCGGGATGTCGCCCTGCTCCGGGTCGAGCTTGTTGGCGACCGGCAGCACTTCATTCATGGTGAACTCGCGCGCCGCTTCCTGCAGCATGCGGCGCTCTTCCGTCATGTAACTCACGATGCCCTCCGCAGGCGCACGAGGTTGGTGCGCTTGAAATCGATGACGCGCTGGTCGTTCTGGTTGAAGCCTTCGGTGTGCCAGGAGACGATGCCGAATTCCTTCATCGAGTCGCTGGGCCGCCGGTCGAGCACGGTCGAGCGTGCCACCAGCGTATCGCCGGGATAGACCGGCTGATGAAAGCTGAGCTCGTTCACGCCCAGAAACGGGCCGCCGCCTTCACTGAGATCCTCCACCGACAGGCCGAAGACGGTGGTGAACACCAGCAGGGGATTGGCGACGAGACCGGAATGGCCGTGCGCCCGGGCGTAGGCCGCGTTGTAGTAGTGCGGATTGAAATGCAGGGTCAGCGTCGAGAACTGGACCGACTCGGCCTCGGTGATCGTGCGCCCCCAGTGGTGATGGAACACGCGGCCCGGCGTGAAATCGTCGAACGTGTGTCCCTTGGGGACGAGCCTGGCCCGCGTCCGGAAGTCTTCGCTCGCCTGCGCCATGCGGGGGTTCCTCCTGCTGCTCCACCGCGCCCGACATGACAGAAGAACCGCGCTGTGACAGCAACGGATGACATCACGACGTCACATATCACGTATGTGATGATCAGGTTTCACCGCGCCAGCGCGCGATTTCCTGGCGCAGCAAAGCGGCGAGTGTGCCGACAACCGGCTGCAGCCGCGCCACCGGCGCGCCGATGCCCAGTGCCATCGCCGGTGCGTGGTCGATACCGGGCAGCGCCATCGCGATGACGCCGGCGCCGGGGGTCACGGAGCCGTCGGAGACCGCGTAGCCATCGCGGCGGCATTGGCTGACGGCCGCCATCAAGATCGACGCCTTCATGCGCTCTGCCGCCTCACGCTCCTCGGCGTTGCCACGGCGCAGGATGGCGAGGATCTCGCGATCAGGCAGAGCGGCCAGCAGGGCAACGCCGGTGGCGCCACGATAGATCGGCCGGCGCAGGCCACGGCGCAGCACGAACCGGATCGGGTTCCTGCCCTCCAGCATGCGGATGTACTGCACATGCACGCCCTGGCGCTGGCCCAGGATGATCGTTTCGCCGGTGGCATCGTGCAGTCGGCGCATCAGCCGGGCGATCGCGTCGGTCGCCACCTCCTGGCCCTCGAGCCAGTCGCCGAGGAAAGCCACACGCATGGTAGGCAGGTACGTCCGCTGCGCCCGGTCCTGGGCGAGATAGCCCAGCGCCACCAGGCTCTGCAGCAGGACCGATGCGCTCGACTGCGGATAGGCAAGGGCTGCGGCAACCTCGCCCACCGACAACGGTCCGCGGCGTTCGGCGAACAGCTCCAGCACCTCCAGCACGCGGCGCGCCGACTTCACCGTGCGCTCGGTCAGCGGCGTGCCGGGCGTCACCATGGTGGGACCACCCTGACCGCGCGGCTCTAGCCGCGCTCTTCGCTTGCGGCGAGACATGAGCGTGCCAGGAGGCGCGCGGTCCGGCTGCGACGCCATGCGTCCGGCTCAGCGCACCGCGTGCGCCAGCAGATCGTCGATGCTGTCGAGCGTCTCCAACCGCTGCACGGCGGCCAGCAGCGCCTCGGCCTTGGCCTCGCCCAGCACCGGCACCGCCAGTGCCCGGTACTTGGCGACGAGCTTGTCGCCTTGCTGCTTCACGTCGCTCTCCGGGACGCCCGAATCGTAGCGGGCCTCGACATGGCGGCCGTTGGTCAGCTCGACCCTGACCTCGGCCAAGGTGTGGGGCCAGCCGGTCTGGAAGTCGATCGCGACCTTGTCGCGCAGTCGCGCCAGACGCGGATCGTTGGCGTTGGCGGCGCTATAGCTCGCCATCGCCGCCGTATCGACGCCGGCCAGCGCAAAAGCGGTCGTGAGCTTGAGCGAGAACTTCGCCTCCAGCCCCGACGTCGGCTGCTGGATATTGCAGACCTTGTCGGTCTCCTGATCGATCTTCAGCGTGATGGCACGCACGTCCTGCGGCATGATCGCATGGTTCAGCCGCAGTTGCTTGACGCACTCGATCGGTGCGTGCGTGAGGTAGCACGCGGCGTGATACTTGAAGAGATTGTTGCGGATATGGAAGCCGTTGGGCGGCGGGCCCAGCGCCTTGTCGGGATGGAAATCCGGGCTGTGGGTGGCGGCAAAGCCCTGAGCGCACTCCAGGATGTCGCCGCGCGAGGTGAAACCCTTGGCTGCCCAGCGTGCCGCCGCCAGCCCGGCGCGGGCCGCCATGCCGGCGTGCAGCGGCTTGCACATGGTGCCGAACACCGACTTCAGTCCGGCCGCCTGCGTGCCGGCGATGCCGAAGGCGGTGGCCGTGCGCTCGGCATCAAGCCCCATCAGCCTGGCGCAGGCCGCCGCCGCGGCGAAGGCGCCGATGGTGGCGGTGGCGTGGAAGCCGCGGCCATAGTGTCCCGGCGCCACCAGCCAGCCGGCACGGCCGGCGATCTCGTAGCCGGCGATGAAGGCCTCGATGAAGGCACGGCCGCTGACGCGGTTGCCCTCGGCCTGGGCCAGTAGCGCCGGCGCGAAGGTCACCGTGGGATGGCCGCTCATCCACATGTTGACGTCGTCGTAGTCCAGTGCGTGGCTGGCGGCGCCGTTGATCAGCGCCGCCTGCAGGCGCGCCACTTTCGTGCCGCCGCCGACCAGCGTCGCCAACGCCTTGCCGCCCTCCTCCTCGGCGTCCTGCGTGAGGATGCGCACCAGCGGGTCGTCCCCGGCCGCCACGGTGACG
Organism: Vineibacter sp.; assembly: GCA_035279205.1. GTDB lineage: Bacteria > Pseudomonadota > Alphaproteobacteria > Reyranellales > Reyranellaceae > Vineibacter. Next base: position 301 of record DATEIF010000778.1, on the reverse strand, counting down.
GCGAACCAGTCGAGCAGGCATTGCTTGGCCAGCTCGACGACATCGGCGGGCAGCGTATCGAAGTCGTAGGCCAGCGCCTGCTGCGCCAGCGTGGCGGTGGGCGGCGGCGTGGCGGCCGCCGGCCGCGCGATAGCAGCCGATCCGGACATGGCATTCACTCCCAAACATCGTGCATGGATGTCACCCACGATGGCATGCACCCAGTGTAACGGTCAAAGGGGCTTACCTCTCCCGCAAGCGGGAGAGGTCGACGGGCGCGACAGCGCCCGGCGGGTGAGGGCTTCACGCACAACACCTCGCC
>DATEIF010000777.1:0-11548 GCA_035279205.1 Vineibacter sp. | reverse complement strand
TCGGCGATGGCGGCACTCAGGCCCATCACGATGGCGCCCTCCACCTGCTGCGTCGCGGTGTCGGGATGACAGACGTCGCCGCAGTCGACGGCCGCGACCACGCGGTGCACGACGGGCGTACCGTCACTGCCCAGCGTGGCTTCGATCACCTCGGCCACGATCGAGCCGTAGCTCTCGACCAGCGCAATGCCGCGGCCGACGCCCGGTGGCAGCGGACTGCCCCAGTTCGCCTTGGCTGCCGCCGTTTCCAGCACGACACGCGCGCGCGATCCCGCCGGCAGCAGGTCGCGTCGATACTGGAACGGATCGCGGCCGGCGGCATGCGCCAGCTCGTCGATGAAGCTTTCGGTCCAGAAGCCATGCTGGGTGTGGTTCACGCTGCGCCAGGAGCCCAGTCGTACATGATGGCGGCTGTCGACGGCGCGGAACGACTGATGTGCGATCGCATAGGGAATGTGAAACGACTCGACCCGCGAGGGCACGCCATCGATGTAGGCCTGCGACCACGCGAGGGGCTTGCCGTCGGCACCGAGCGCGGCCTGCAGCCGCGTCGCGACCTGCGGCCGGTACGTGCCCTGCGCGAAGTCCTCCTCGCGGCTCCAGATCATCTGCACCGGCAGCGGCGCGATCTTCTTGGCCAGCGCGATCACCTGCGCGAAATAGAAGCCGGTCGCGCCGTTGGCGCCGCCGCGCCGCCCGAACGAACCACCCAGCGGCGTGGGCACGAACGTCACGTCGTCGGCCGCCAGGCCCGACAGCCGCACGATCTCGCGCCGGGCGGGCAACGGGGCCTGATCGCCGGCCCACACCGTGAGCTTGCCGTCCTTGACCTGCGCCGTGGCGTTCACCGGCTCCATCGCCGCGTGATGCAGGAACGGCACGCGGTAGGCCGCCGTCACCAGCTTGTCGCGCGCGACATCCTTCAGCGCCTGCGCCGGATCGCCGGTCTTCAGGCGCACCGTGCCTTCGCTGCCGTCGAGTGCGCGCTGGAACTGCGCATCCAGCCGCGCGCTGGTGAACGTGTCGTTGCCGCCGTCCGTGAAGCGGGGCTGCAGCGCGGCAAGCCCGCGACTGGCCTGCCAGTAGCCGCGCGCAATCACGGCCACGGCGGCTTCCAGCGGCACCACGTGCTCGACGCCCTTGACCGCGAGCGCCGGCGCCGGATCGACGTCGACCAGCTTGCCGCCATGCACCGGCGCCGACATCACCGCGGCGTAGCGCATGTCGGGCAGCCGCACGTCGATGCCGTATTTCTGCGTGCCGGTCACCTTGGCCGGGATGTCCAGCCGCGGCACCGACGTGCCGATCAGCGTGTAGTCCTTGCGCTGCTTCAACGGCGGGCTGGCGGGCAGATCGAGCCCGGCCGCCGATGCCGCGATCTCGCCATAGCGCAGCGACCGCCCGGTGCGCACGTGCGTGATCACGCCGGCGGCAACCGACAACTCGCGCGGCGTCACGCCCCATCGCGACGCCGCCGCCTCGAGCAGCACCTGGCGCGCCGCGGCACCAACGATGCGCATGCCGACCTGGCCGGTGATGCGCACCGCCGTCGAGCCGCCGGTGAGCTGCAGGTTGAGGAAGCGCGCCGCCTCGGCGAAGGTGGTGTCCACCGCGCCGTCGAGAAACGACGGCACGCGCAGTCCCTGCATGATCCAGCCCTTGGCCAGGAAGCGGTTGGCGAAGGCCTTGTCGGGTGGCGCCTGCTCGGTGCGCACCTTGGACCAGTCGGCATCGAGTTCCTCGGCCAGCATCATGGCCAGCGCCGTGTGCGTGCCCTGCCCCATGTCGATGTGCGGGACATAGACGGTAACCGTATCGTCGGCGGCGATCTTCACCCAACCGCCGATCAGGCTCTCGCCCGGGCGCGCCACCAGGGCCGCGGCGTGCGCCGCGAAACTGTTGGTCCAGGCGCGGTAGCCCACCACCAGCCCGCCGCCGACAACGGCGGCGCCGATCAGCAGGTTGCGGCGCTTCATGGCCGCTGCTCCTGCGCCCACTCGCGGCGATCGTCGTGCACGACCCGCAGGAGCTGCTGCACCGTCGCATCGCGCGGACGCGCGAGATAGCCTGCGATGCGGCGTCGACGCCGGCGCGCCGCCACATGCGCGCGGGCATGCTGGACCCAGGCTGCGGCGGCGTCGCGCGGCGAATGAAGAGCGGCGCTCAGGCATTTCATGGCGGATCCCCTACGCTGTCTCGGCAAGAGTGCGGATGGCGCGGCGCACGCGCGGATAGGTGCCGCAGCGGCAGAGATTGGTGATCGCCGCGTCGATCTCGGCATCGGTCGGCTTGGGCGTGCGCTTCAGCAGCGCCGCCGTCGCCATGATCATGCCGGACTGGCAGTAGCCGCATTGCGGTACCTGCACGGCGACCCAGGCTTGCTGCACCGGATGCAGCGCACCGGCCGGCATGCCGGCGCTGGCCGACAAGCCCTCGATGGTGACGATCGCCGCGCCCGCGGCGGCCGAGACCGGCAGGCTGCACGACCGTACCGGCGCGCCATCGACATGCACCGTGCAGGCGCCACAGGCCGCGACACCGCAGCCATACTTCACGCCGGTCAGTTCCAGTGCCTCGCGCAGCACCCACAGCAGCGGCGTCTGGGGATCGACATCGACCTGATGCTCGGCCCCGTTGACCTTCAGCGTGATCATGGCCGCCCTCTTTATGTTCAATGAACACTGATCAATGAACATATAATGCGGCGCCGGTGGCGTTTCAATCAGGTAACCGTCAGCCGTGGCGCGGGCGCCGATCAGATTCTTGTGAAGATGCGCCCGTCATCCCGAGCGCAGCGAGGGATCTCCCGCACAAGTCACACCCTGCGCCGTACGCGGGAGATCCCTCGCTACGCTCGAGATGACAGCATCACAGATGCAGAACGGCCTTGCCGGTGAAGCGGCGCGCCATCAGCCGGGCGGCGATGTCGGCGATCTCGGTCCACGGCGCTTCGACCTCGATCGCGGGCTTGAGCTTGCCGTCGGCGATCAGCCGCGCCAGGCGCGCGAGCCCGGTGCTGGCCGGCTCGGCCTGGAACTCCTGCCCCAGGAAGAGGCCATAGAGGCGCGTGCCGCCGCCGCGATAGAACTTGCCGGCATCGAGCGTCGTCTCGCCCGACAGCGAGGCGCCGAACAGCACGCAGGTACCGCCCGATGTCAGCATGCCCAATGCCGCCGCCAGCGACGGCCCGCCGACCGACTCGAGGATGAGATCGAACGGTCCCTGCGCTGATGCTGCACCGGAGTCGGGTCCGATGGCCACGGCATCGGCGCCCAGGCGGCGCACCAGCGCCTCGTCCTTGGCGTCGCGGATCGCGGCCACGACATGCGCGCCCGACAGTCGCGCCAGCTGCAGCGCGAAGGAGCCGACGCCGCCGGTGGCGCCGCCGATCAGCACCGGCCGCCCCAGCAGCGAGCCGCCTTTGGATAGCGCATGCAATGCGGTCAATCCCGCCACCGGCAAGGTCGCGGCCTGCGCCATGCTCACGCCGTCGGGCAGGGCCGCCAGCGCCGCCGTCGGCACGGCGGCGAACTCGGCCCAGGCGCCCATCGGCAGCATGCCCACGACGCGCGTACCGGCGCGCGGTCCGCTGCCGTCCGCCGCGGCGCGCTCGATGGTGCCGGCGAGATCCCAGCCCGGCCGCCAACCGTCGGCGGCGCCGCCCAGCGCGTTGCGCGTCTCGCCGCGATTGAGCGAGATCGCCGCCACGCGCACCAGCGCCTGCGACGGCCCCGGCTGCGGCGCCGCCACCGCGCGCAGCGCCAGCTTGCCGGCGGCGCTGCCGTCGACAACGACGGCGCGCATGCTTGCGGGCAGAGATGTCGTTTCCGTCATGGCCGCTTCCTCACGGTTCAATGATTAGTGTTCATTGAACATTAAGAGGATGCGGTTTTCAATAGCGCCGGTGCCAAAGCCGCCGGACAGCGCGAGCGCAGGCGATTCAGGTCGCGAAGATGCGGCCGAATTGCCTGAGGCCGCCTTTGGGCTGACCCAGGCGATCCAAGGCGCCCCACAACGTGGCGGCGATCGAGTCGATGACGGGTATGCCCAACCGATCTTCCAGGCGCGGTGCCAGTTTCGTCGCGTCCATGTTGGTGCAGACGACGGCGATGGCATCCGGCTTCTCGGCCGCCACGGCGAGGGTCATCGCCTCGATGTCGTCCAGGGGTACGGCGCAGAACGAGAAGTTGTCCTGCAGGCCGGCGTGGCGCTCGCCGACGCAGGCGAAGCCGGCCCGTGTGTAGTTGTCGACGATGCGCGCCTGGACATCGCTGCGGTACGGCGTCACCAGCCCGATGCGCTTGGCGCCCAGCCGCGCGAACAGCGTGTTGATGGCCAGGATCGCCGTCGTGGCGCTGATGCGGGTTCTGGCCTCGATCAGGTCGACGAGCTGCTGGTCGCGGTCGAAGCCCAGCCAGCCGGCGGACGTGCCGTTCCAGGCGATGGCGTCGACCTTGGCATGGGAGAGCAGCTCCGCTGCCTGCAGGATCGGGGCGGTATCGAACTGGCCCAGCGCTTCCGGCGACAGGGCGATCTCGGTGACCGGGAAGCGGGCGAAATGCGCCCGCACGTCGGCCAGATGCACCAGCATGCCGTAGGTCGCGGGCTCCAGCGCGGTGTTGGACGACGGCGTCAGCATCCCGATCCGGATCATGGGAAATTCTCCCGGAACGCCGGCGGCGGCCGGAAGCCGAACCCGTCGCGCCGCTCGAGCGCCGCTGCAAAGGCAAGAAGATCATGGTCGCGCCCCGGCGCGGCGATCAGCTGGATGCCGATGGGCAGCGGCTCGCCCTTCGGCCAGTAGGGCAGCGACAGCGCCGGGCAGCCGGTGAGCGTGACGATGGCGGTGATCGCCAGGTAGTCGATCAGGCTCTCCAGCGGCCGGCCGTCGATCTCCGTCACCTCGCCGGAATTGACGCCGAACGGCATCACGGCCGCGGCCGGCGTCACAAGGACGTCGTGACGTTCGAAGAAAGCGACGAAGCGGCGGAACAGCGCCGATCGTTCCGCCTCGGCGGCAAGAAAGGTTGATGCGGTCAGGCCTTCCCCGCGGACGATATTCCAGCGCACCGTGGCCGCCAGCTTTTCGCCATGCTGGCGATCGAGCGGACTGAGGTTGTGGTGGATATGCCCTGCACGCAGCGTCGCAAAAGAGGCCATGGCGCCGGCGCAGTCCGGATGATCCTCGACAAGACTGCCGCTTGCCGCGCCGATCGCGGCGACGGCAGCGTCAAAGCGCAGGCGGACATCGCGCGCGATCGGCGCGACACCGAGATCGCGCGATACGGCGATTCGCGCCAGCGCCGTCGGAGCCGACGTCGCGGCGCGCCATGACATCGGATCGCGGGCATCGGGTCCGGCGAGCGCGTCGAGAAGCCGGCGGGCATCGGCAGCGTCGCGGGTCAGTAGACCGGCGGTCGGCAGACTGTCCCAGGCGATGGCGCGCGTGGGGCTGGGCAGCAGGCCCGCGGTTGGTCGGTATCCGACGATGCCGCAGAAAGCGGCCGGGGTACGCACGGAGCCGCCGAAATCCGTGCCGATCGCCGCCGGTACGAGGCCGGCCGCGACCGCCGCCGCCGAGCCGCCGCTTGAGCCGCCGGAGCTGAGCGAGAGGTCGTAGGGATTGGCGGTCGAAGGACAGAGGGCATTCGCGCACAGCGCGCCGAAGCCGAACTCCGGCGTGTTGGTCTTGCCGACGATGACCGCGCCGGCCGCTTTGGCGCGCGCGACCAGGACGTCGTCCTTCTCCGGGACATGATCGCGGAACGCGACCGAGCCGTAGGTCGTGCGAAGCCCCGCGGTATCGAGAAGATCCTTGACGCCCAGCGGCAGGCCGAACAGCGGCCGTTCGCGCATACCCTCGGCGTCGAGCGCCCGTGCCTCGTCGAGCGCCGTCTCGGAGAGCGAGATGAAGCTGTGAAGCTGGTGGTCCTGGGTGCGGCACCGAAGCTGCGCTGTCGCGACGGCGTCATGCGCCGATGTCGAGCGTTGCGCGTTTCGCATCAGCGTGCCTCCGCCGGCTCAGTCGGCGCTGCGATTGACGGGAACGACGCCGATATCCTGAAAGATGGCGACGATATCGTCCGGGTCGGGCGCCGAGGTGCCGAGCTGAAGCCGCAGCTCGATCTCGTCGAGGTGCTTGTTCATGGCCGCCAGCGCGCCCGCCTTGTCGCCGGCAAGAATCAGATCGGCGATTCCGGGGTGCGCATCGGGCGAGCAGTCGGGCGAGCCGGGCACCTCGAAGGTCGCGATCGCCAGCGACGTGCGCAGCATCAGCTCCTTGGCGAAATCGAGGAGGACGCCATTGCCGGCAAGCTCGGCGATGAGCACGTGGAACTCCGCGGTCAACGCCAGCGATGCCCAGCGGTCGTTGCGGTCATGGCCGGTCTCACGCGCGATGTGCCGGCGCAATCTGCCGCGCACTTCGTCGTCCAGGTTGTCGATCACCGCCGACAGGGTGGCGGTCTCCAGGATGCGCCGCGCGGCGAAGATATCGCGCGCTTCCTGGACCGACGGCCGATAGATGAAGGCGCCGCGATTGGGGTAGTGCGTCACGATGTGGCGCGAAACCAGGTGGCCCAGGACCTGCCTGATGTGAATACGCGTGGTTGCGAAGACCTGGGCCAGCGCATCCTCGCCGAGCTTGGTGCCGGGCTTCAGCCGCTTCTGTGTGATGGCCTTGAGAATCCCCTGAACGACCGGGTCGTCGTCCATCGTGCGCGGCTCCGGGCCTACCTCACTCTCGCGTTCTTTTCGGGGGGCTTTCATTTTTCCGTATTTAACCAATCGGCCACGAAATTGGAAGATATTCAACCGCCTGATTAGTGATCATTTGAGCATTTTTTAGTCTACAATATTAATCTTGATTGGCGCCAAAATTTTACACAAGATGAAACAATCAAGATTCAAGGCGTTTAGTCCGGCCCGCGGCTTGGCACGCGGGTTGCCTTGCAAAGGGACTACGGGGAGGGGCATGGCAAAGCTGCTGCTGAACGGCGCCTTGATCATGCGCGATGGCCAGACGGCTTTCGCGCCGGATCCCGTCGACATTCTGATCGACGGCCAAGTGATCTCGGCGATCGAACCGGCCGGAACGATCTCGAATGCCGATCGCCGGCTGAATGTCAGCGGCCTGCTTGCGGCTCCCGGCCTGATCAACGGCCACCTGCATTCGTGGGACCATTTCATCAAGGGCCGGGTCGAGAACCTGCCGATGGAATTGATGATGGCGCATCTTCGGCCGGCGGTGCCGCTGCCGTTGACGGCCGACGACATCTACCTGCGCACCATGATGGCCGCCGTTGAATCACTGCGCACCGGCGCGACGACGATCATCGACGACCTCAGCCTGGGGCAGACGTTCGACCGCAGTCATGTCGATGCCGCCTTCCAGGCCTACAAGGACGCGGGCATCCGCACCTATGTCGGCTTCTCCATGATCGACAAGGCCGTGGTCGACAGCTGGCCCTTCGTCGAGGAGAGCTTTTCGCCCGAAACCCTGGCCTGGCTCAGGTCCCTGCCGCGGCCGCGCGGCGATGCGCTGCTCGACCTGGTGCGCGACCTGACAAAGGACCATCACCCATCGAGCGCGCGGGTCGGCGTGTTGGTCGCGCCGTCGGCACCGCAGCGCTGCACCGATGACTTCCTGCGCGACTGCCGCAGGCTGGCCGACGAGCTTGACCTGCCGGTCATCATCCACGTGCTCGAAACGCGGATGCAGGCCGTGACGGCCGAGGTGTTCTGGGGCCGCAGCATGGTCGAACACCTCGCCGCCATCGGCTTCCTGAAGGAGAAGACGGCGCTGGTGCACGGCGTATGGCTCACGCCGCGCGACCGCGCCCTGATCGCCGATTCGGGCGCCAGCGTGCAGTACAACCCCTGGAGCAACGCCGCGATCGGATCGGGCGCCGCCGACTTCCGCGCCCTGCGCGACGCCGGCATCAACGTCAGCATGGGATCGGACGGCTGCGGCGTCACCTTCAACTGCTCGATGCTGCTGGCGCTGAAATTCGGCACCGGCATCGGCCGCATCCGCAGCACCGATCACCGCCGTTGGCCCACCGCCGCCGAGCTGTGGGAAGCCGGAACGGTCGGCGGCGCACGCGCGCTGGGTCGCGCGCATGAGCTGGGCAGGCTGGCACCAGGGCAGCGGGCCGACATCGTCCTCTACCGCCAGACCAGCATCGGGCTGGTGCCGCTCAATGCGCCCGTGCGCCAGTTGGTGCACGGCGAGAACGGCAGCGGCATCGACACGGTCATCGTCGACGGCGAGCCCGTCATGCAGGCAGGCCGGCTCACCAGGATCGACGAAAGCAAGCTGATCGCGGACTTCCAGCGCGCCCACGCCCGGTTGCTCGATCGCATCCAGGCATCCGAAGCCGCGGCCGGCCCCGTCCTGGAAGGCCTGGACAAGCTCTATCGACAGTCGCTGCGCCACAAGATCGCCGCCGACACGACCCGCGGCGTGATCGATCTGCCCTCGGCAGAGGAGGTCTGGCAGTGACCGACAAGCGCGGCAACGACCTGGCGCTCACCGGCGTCAACCATTGGTTCGGAGCGACGCAGGCGCTCGACGGGGTGAGCCTGCGCATCGACCCGGGCGAGATGGTGGCATTGCTGGGTCCGTCCGGCTGCGGCAAGACCACCCTGCTGCAGATTATCGCCGGCTTCCTGCAGCCGACCGAGGGCGAGGTCCTCCTCGACGGCGGCCGCGTTGACCATATTCCCGCCAATCGCCGCCGCGTCGGCATGGTCTTCCAGAACTACGCGTTGTTCCCGCATCTCAGCGTCTTCGAGAACGTCGCTTACGGCCTGAGAGCCCGCAAAAGGCCTGGTGCGGAAATCAAGACCAAGGTCGCCGAGATGCTGGCGCTGGTGAAGATGGGACATCTCGCCGACCGGCTGCCGAACCAGCTCTCCGGCGGCCAGCAGCAGCGCGTGGCGCTGGCCCGGGCGCTGGCGATCGAGCCGGGCATCGTGCTGCTCGACGAGCCGTTCTCGGCATTGGACAAGAACCTCCGGCTCGACATGCAGATCGAGATCAAGGGCCTCCTGAAAGGCTACGGCGTCACCTCGATCATCGTCACGCACGACCAGGAAGAGGCCTTGTCGATGGCTGACCGGATCGTCGTGATGAACCGTGGACGCATCGAGCAGGTCGGCACGCCCGACATCCTGTACGACCGGCCGGCCACGTTGTTCGTGAACCAGTTCATCGGCCACGCCAACTTCCTGCAAGCGGCCCTGATCGCGCCCCGGCGCGTCAAGCTCGAGGCCGGGATCGAAATCGATCTGACGGAACCTGCCCCGCAGCCGGTGGGAAGCGCCGTGCTCGTCTCCATCCGGCCTGAGAACATCGCCCTCTCGAACGCCAGCGCCGGGCCGACGATTCCCGTCAAGGTCCGCATCACCATGCCGCTGGGCGCGGCGGATGTCATCGAAGCGGTCACGCCCAACGGCGAGACCGTCAAGATCCACAAGACCCGCTCCCCGGCGTCGAAGCCCATCGCGTCCGGCACGGCGCTGGCGCTTTCCGTCGTCGATCCCACTGGCATCGGGATCTTCGCGGCACCGGCGGGTGATTCCGCTGCAACGTTGCACGGACCATAAGGAGAAGCACCATGCGGCTTTCACGTCGATCGATCCTGGCTGCTGGCTCTGCTGCAACGGCGGCTGCGGCCATGGGCGGCATGCCCCGGCTCGCGCACGCTGCCGGCTCGATCGTGGCCACCACCTATCCCGGCAGCTTCGACGAAGCCTTCAAGGCCGTCGTCGGACCGGCGCTGACCAAGAACAGCGGCGGCGGCAAGGTCACCTTCTCGCCGCTGCTGAATGTCGATCAGATCGGCAAGATCCAGGCCTCGCGCAATGCCCCGCCCTTCGACGTCGTCCTCTTCGACGAAGGACCGCTGATCCCGGCCATCGAGGCGGACGTCCTGGAGAAATTCCCGGTCGAGAAGTCGAAGAACTTCTCCAGCATTCCGGAGGCCTTTCGCCATCCGCAGGGCTATGCGCCGGTCATCACCGTCCAGCTGATCGGCATCGCCTACAACCCGAAGCGGGTCAAAACACCGCCGACGTCGTGGGAAGACCTGTGGAAGCCCGAGTTCAAGGGCCGCGTCGGCCTGACCGGAATGGGCTCCAGCCTGGGCACGGCGTTCATGGTCGAAATCGCGAAGATGAACGGTGGGTCGGAGACGAATATCGAGCCGGCCTTTGATGCGATCAAGAAGCTGCTGCCGAATGTCGGAGCTCTTGCGGCGTCGCCGGGCGCCCTGGCGGCGCTGTTCCAGCAGGGCGAGATCGACATCGCCTTCAACTACTTCAACAATGTCGCGCTGCTGGCGGCCAAGGGAGTCGACATCGCCTTCGCCAAGCCGAAGACCGGCGCCGTGGCGGTGCGGACCAGCGCCCAGATCGTGAAGAACAACCAGGATCCCAAGCTGGTCCTCGACTATCTCGACACCGCGATGTCGCTCGATGTCCAGAAGGGGCTCGAAGCGTCACCCTGGGTGATGATGCCGACCAACAAGAACGTGACGCTGACCGGCGCCAACCTCACGGTCGCCAAGAGCGTCGAGGACCTGGTGTCGCACAGCGTCCTGCTCGACTGGACGAAGTTCCAGAAGATGCGGGGCGAATGGATCACCCGGTTCAACAAGGACGTGAAGATCTGACAGCCTGACGGGAAATGCAGGAGTCGCAGGTGGCCGATACCCCTGTCATCCCGAGCGCAGCGAGGGATCTCCTGATGCAGGCGCACGGTGCGTCCGTTCGCGGGAGATCCCTCGCTGCGCTCGGGATGACGGATGTGCCAGCGACCAGTGGTTCCAAGTACTCGTTTTGAATTCGACGGGCGTGCGGACATGCGGTTGCGATCGGAAGCGATGAGGGGAATGCTGCCGGCGATGCCGCTGGCAGTCGTGTTCCTTTTCTCGTTCGTGGTGCCGCTGCTGGTCCTCATATTCCTCAGCCTGTTCCGCACGCCGCAATTCACCGAGATGGGTTTCGACCAGTACGCCCGGTTCGTGGGCGACGGCTACAACCTCAAGGTCCTGTTCGACACGTTGCTGCTGGGGGTGGAAGTCGCCCTGATCGCGCTGGTCCTGGCCTACCCTCTCGGACTCGCCTATGTCGCTGCGTCGCCACTGGGCCGCACCGCCATCACCTTCCTGATCCTGCTTCCCCTGCTGACCAGCTCGGTGGTGCGCACATTCGCCTGGATCGTCATCCTGGGGCGGGAAGGCATCGTCAATTCGGCCATGCTGGCGTTCGGCCTCTGGGACCAGCCCGCCCGGCTGCTTTACACCTGGGGCGGCATGGTGCTGGCGTTGGCCCAGATCCAGCTGCCGCTCATGGCGCTCCCCATCATCAACAGCCTGATGCGGATCGACGGCAACCTGACGCGCGCCGCGGAAGGCCTCGGCGCCAGCCGGTTCCGGATTCTCTTCACGGTGATCCTGCCGCTGACGCTGCCGGGGGCGATTGCCGGCTGGCTGCTGGTGTTCGCCGCCGCGGTGACCGCCTTCATCACCCAGACGCTGGTGGG
>DATEIF010000776.1:0-6493 GCA_035279205.1 Vineibacter sp. | reverse complement strand
ACCATGATCACGACACCGGCCGACGGCCTCACCGCCGGCGAGGTCAAGGTCAAGACGTCGGACGGCAAGGAGATGGCGGCCTACCGGGCGCATCCGGCAACCGGCCAGGGCTTCGGCACCATCCTGGTGGTGCAGGAGATCTTCGGCGTGCATCAGCACATCGCCGACCTGTGCCGGCGCTTCGCCAAGGCCGGCTGGTACGCCATCGCGCCCGACCTCTATTTCCGCCAGGGCGATGCCACCAAGGTCAGCGACATCCAGCAGCTGATGAAGGACATCGTCAGCAAGGTGCCCGACGCGCAGGTGATGGGCGACCTCGATTCCACCGTCGCGTTCGCCAAGGGCGAAGGCAAGGCCGACACCGCCAAGCTCGGCGTCACCGGCTTCTGCTGGGGCGGCCGCATCGTGTGGCTCTATGCGGCGCACAATCCCGGCCTGAAGGCCGGCGTGGCGTGGTATGGCCGTGTCGTCGGCCAGGCGAGCGAGCTGCTGCCCAAGCATCCCGTCGATATCGTGAAGGACCTCAAGGCGCCGGTGCTGGGCCTCTATGGCGGCGCCGACAGCGGCATTCCCAACGACACCGTCGATCAGATGCGCGCCGCGCTGAAAGCGGCCGGCACGCCGGCGGCGACCAAGTCGACGATCCACACCTATCCCGACACGCCGCACGGCTTCAACGCCGACTACCGTCCGTCGTACCGCAAGGAGCAGGCCGAGGACGGCTGGAAGCGCGCCACGGCGTGGTTCAACGAGAACGGCGTGCCGGCCGCGGGCAAGGCCTAAGGTCAGTACTGGATCGTCGTACGCACGCCGAGCGCCACCGCGTCCTTGATGCGGCGCGGTGGATGGGCCGGATGCGCGGTGCCGCCGCCCGGCCGCCGGATGTACTGGACGTCGGGCTGCACGCTCCATCCCGGCACGATCTGCGCCTGGTAGGTAGCCTCGACCAGGAACTCGCCCGAGCGGATCGGGCTGGTGGGATCGGCGGCGCGCGCATCGCGATCGAGGTCGCGTGCGCGCTTGGAGATGCGGCTGTAGCCGAAGGCGATGCCGGCGGTGTCATCGGGGCGGCCCACCAGCGCGCCTTTGAAGGTGACGCCGCCGTCGGCATAGAACGAGACCTCGTTGCGATCGCCCGGGCTGGTCGAAAGACGACCGTAGGCCGCGATGCCGCGGTCGCTGTCCGGCGCGCGCCACAGCATCTGGTCGGCGATGACGTAGAAGCCCGTGTTGCCGCGATGTCGCCGCGCGACGCCTGAGCTCGCGGGATCGGCCAGCGACAGGCCATCGCTGCCGTAGCGCTTGTCGTCGAAGCGGCCGAAGTGATGCCAGCCGCCGGCCTTGATCGTGCCCGGCAGCGCCGACTTGTCCTGGTTGTAGGCCCACGAGGCCTCGGCGATGAAGAACGGCGCATTGTGCAATGGAAAGTGCGTGCCGTGTCGGTTGTGGCGCAACGGCTCGCCGCTGCCGCCACCCGAGGGATCGCCGTTGAAGAGCGCGGCCAGGATGGCGACTCCCGGTGATGGCACGAGCTTCACGCGCACGCCCGGCGTGGCCCAGGGATAAGAGATGCCGCCGCCCGGCAGGTTGACGCTGGTCGTGGCCGGCCAACCGAAGGTGCCGTTGATGAACAGCGATGCGGTGTCGCTCACCAGGAACTCGCTGTCACCCGCGAGCTGCCCAGCGCGGATCGCCAGCGTTCCATCGAACAGCGTCTGCTCCAGCCACAGCTCGATCAGCCGGGTCGCGGGCAGCGCTTCGATGCTGCTGACCGTCATGATGTTGCCGACCAGATGGCGCGAAGGACCGCGGCCGTGGATCTGTGCGGCATTGGCGTGGAACGCCAGTCCCGACAATCCTGCCAGCTTGTCGAAGTCGATATCGACCTGCAGCTCGAGCTTGCCTTCGTAGACCGCGCCGCGCTTGAGGCCGCCGCGCACGGTGCCGAACACTTCGCCGATATAGCTCAGGCCGTAGGTAATTCCTTTTTCCCGCAGCGACGCACGCACGCCACCGGGATCGCCGAATGCGCCCAGCGATGATGCGATCGATGGCGGTGGCGCTGCCTGACCGTCCGATGTCGCAGTTGCCGGCGCCTGCGCCAGGGCCGCCGGCGCAAGCAGCAGCAACACCAGCCCGGCAGCGGTGCGCTGCGTCGCGTTGACAGCCATCCGATGGAGCCTCCCCCTCGCCATCAGCCTAAAAGCAACTTCGTTTCAGTCGTATGTCCTTTCAGGGTACGGTTGGCGTCATCACCAGATCAGCACGACGAGAATGATCATGCCCGAATTGCAGCGTATCGCCACGACCGGCGGTCTTGTCTTCGACGCCTGGGTCGACGGACCGGCGGACGGCCCCCTGGTCGTTCTGCTGCATGGCTTCCCGCAATCGCGACATACGTGGCGGCATCAGCTGCCGGCGCTGGCGGCAGCCGGCTACCGTGCCGTGGCGCCCGACCAGCGCGGCTATTCGCCGAACGCCCGGCCGGACTCCGCTGATCTTGCGAACTATCATTACGACAAGCTGATCAGCGACGTGGTGGCGCTGGCGGCCGCCTGTGGGCATGCCACCGGCCGGTTCCACCTCGTGGGCCACGACTGGGGCGGGCAGGTGGCGTGGGGCGTCGCCGACCGTCACCCCGATCGGCTGGCCTCGCTCGCCATCCTGTCGCGGCCGCATCCGTCGGCCTTCGTGCGCGCGCTGCAAGCGCCCGATGGCGACCAGAAGCACCGCTCGCGCCACCACCGCGCCTTCCTCAGCGCCGATACCGCGGGCCTGCTGCTGGCCGATGATGCGCGCCGCCTGCGCCACAGCCTGGCCGAGGCCGGTGTGCCGTCCGAGGCGGCGGCGGACTATCTCGCGGTGCTGGGCACGCCGGCGGCCATGGAAGCGGCGCTGGCCTGGTACCGCGCCCAGGCCGAGCTGCGGGCGTCGCTGGGAGTGATCACGGTGCCGACGCTCTATCTGTGGGGCGACGCCGATGCGACCGTGGGCCGCATGGCGGCCGTGGGCACCGCCCAATTCGTCTCCGCCCCGTTTCATTTCCACGTTCTGGCCGGCATCGGCCATTTCATCACCGACCAGGTCGTCGAGGTGGTCAACGACCTGCTGCTGGCCCATCTGAGGGCCTTTCCAGCCTGAGGTGGCCATTTTTTCAGCACCGGCGCTGCGCTTGCCGGTGTGGGGGAATCGCGCTACCTAGCGCCGCCTTAAGCAGACCGAAGGAGATCGATATGGCCCGCAGGAAGATCGCGCTGATTGGCGCCGGCCAGATCGGCGGCACGCTTGCGCTGCTCGCCGGCCAGAAGGAACTGGGCGATATCGTCCTGCTCGACATCCCCGACTTCGAGGGCGTCGCCAAGGGCAAGGCGCTGGATATCGCCGAGCTCTCGCCGGTGGCGAAGTTCGATGCCGGCTACAGCGGCACCTCGAACTACGCCGACATCAAGGGCGCCGACGTGGTCATCGTCACCGCCGGCGTGCCGCGCAAGCCCGGCATGAGCCGCGACGACCTGATCGGCATCAACGCCAAGGTCATCGGCGCCGTCGGCAAGGGCATCAAGGAGAACGCGCCTGACGCCCTGGTCATCGTCATCACCAACCCGCTCGACGCCATGGTCGGCCTGATGCAGGAAGTCACCGGCTTCCCGGCGGCGCGTGTCGTGGGCATGGCCGGCGTGCTCGATTCGGCGCGTTTCCGCTATTTCCTCGCCGAGGAGTTCAAGGTCTCGGTCGAGGACGTCACCGCCTTCGTGCTGGGCGGCCATGGCGACACCATGGTGCCGCTGGTGCGCTACTCGACGGTGGCCGGCATCCCGCTGCCCGACCTGGTGAAGATGGGCTGGACCACGCAGGAGCGGCTGGACAAGATCGTGCAGCGCACCCGTGACGGCGGCGGCGAGATCGTTGCCCTGCTGAAGACCGGTTCGGCCTTCTACGCGCCCGCCGCCTCGGCGATCGCCATGGCCGAGAGCTTCCTGAAGGACAAGAAGCGCCTGCTGCCGTGCGCCGCCCTGCTGAACGGCGAATACGGCATCAAGGGCCTCTATATCGGCGTGCCCGTGATCATCGGCGCCGGCGGCGTCGAGAAGGTGGTCGAGGTGGCCATGAACGCCGAGGAAAAGGCGATGTTCGACAAGTCGGTGGCCGCCGTGCGCGGCCTGGTCGACGCCACCAAGAAAATCGTGGCCGCCGGCTGATCTGCCGGCCGTCCCGCCGAAGCTTTCGACAGACCCCTGCTACATCGTTGATGGGCAGGGGTTTTTCGTTGGCACCGGCGTGGCGGGGGTTCTGGTTGACATTGCGCCGTAAGGGTATAGTGCTACGTTCAATAGCGTCTGGGGTGGGTTGTCACAAAAGACTTAGGCGTTTTACCTCTGCCGAGTGACGGCTCAACATGACGTTTCCATTCAACCCGCCGACCAGGTTTCCATGAATATCCACGAATACCAGGGCAAGGCATTGCTCGCGAAATTCGGCGTGGCGATCCCCAAGGGATTTGTCGCGTACACGGCGGCGGAGGCGATCGAGGCGGCCCGCAAGCTGCCCGGCCCGGTCTATGTGGTGAAGTCCCAGATCCATGCCGGCGGCCGCGGCAAGGGCCGCTTCAAGAACGATCCTGATGGCAAGGGCGGCGTGCGCGTCGTGAAGTCGGTCGACGATGTCGGCACCCAGGCGGCTGCCATGCTGGGCCAGGTCCTGGTCACCAAGCAGACCGGCGCCGCCGGCAAGGAAGTGAAGCGCGTCTTCATCGAGGAAGGCTGCGACATCAAGCGCGAGCTCTATCTCTCGCTGCTGATGGACCGCGCCACCAGCCGCGTCACCATCGTGGCCTCGACCGAAGGCGGCATGGACATCGAGAAGGTGGCGCACGAGCAGCCCGAGAAGATCATCAAGGTCGCCATCGACCCGGTCGCCGGCTACCAGCAGTTCCATGGCCGCCAGGTCGCCTTTGCCCTGGGCCTGGAAGGCAAGCAGATCAACACCGCGGTGAAGCTGATCGGTGCGCTCTACAAGGCGTTCGTCGAGCTCGACTGCTCGCTGGTCGAGGTCAACCCGCTGATCGTCACCGGCAGCGGCGACGTGATCGCGCTCGATGCCAAGGTGAACCTCGACGACAACGCGCTGTTCCGCCACAAGGAGTTCGCCGAGCTGCGCGACGAGAGCGAAGAGGATCCGGCCGAGCTCGAGGCCACCAAGCACGACCTCAACTACGTCAAGCTCGACGGCAACATCGGCTGCATGGTGAACGGCGCCGGCCTGGCGATGGCCACCATGGACATCATCAAGCTCTATGGCGGCGAGCCCGCCAACTTCCTCGACGTCGGCGGCGGCGCCACGCGCGAGCGGGTCACCACGGCGTTCAAGATCATCCTGTCGGATGCCAACGTCGAGGGCATCCTGGTCAACATTTTCGGCGGCATCATGCGCTGCGACGTGATCGCCGAGGGCGTCGTGGCCGCGGCACGCGAGGTCAGCCTGCACGTGCCCCTGGTGGTGCGGCTGGAAGGCACCAACGTCGAGCTGGGCAAGAAGATCATGCGCGAGTCCGGCCTGCCGATCCTGTCGGCGGACAATCTCGGCGAAGCCGCCGAGACCGTGGTCAAGGCCGTGCGGGAGGCGAAGTGATGGCCGTCCTGGTCGACAAGAACACCAAAGTCATCTGCCAGGGCTTCACCGGCTCGCAGGGCACGTTCCACTCCGAGCAGGCGATCGCCTACGGCACCAAGATGGTGGGCGGTGTGACGCCGGGCAAAGGCGGCACCAAGCATCTCGACCTGCCGGTGTTCGACACCGTGAAGGAAGCGGTCGAGAAGACCGGTGCCGACGCCTCGGTGATCTACGTGCCGCCGGCCTACGCCGCCGACGCCATTCTGGAGGCGATCGACGCCAAGATCGCGCTGGTTGTGACCATCACCGAGGGCATCCCGATCCTCGACATGGTGGCGGTGAAGCGCGCGCTGGCCGGCTCGGGCACACGCCTGATCGGCCCCAACTGCCCGGGCGTCATCACCCCGGGCGAGTGCAAGATCGGCATCATGCCGGGCCACATCCACAAGCGCGGCAAGATCGGCATCGTCTCGCGCTCGGGCACGCTCACCTACGAGGCGGTGTCGCAGACCACGGCCGCCGGCCTGGGCCAGACCACCTGCATCGGCATCGGCGGTGATCCGGTGAACGGCACCAGCTTCGTCGATTGCCTCGACATGTTCGTGCGCGATCCCGAGACCGAGGGCATCGTGATGATCGGCGAGATCGGCGGCGATGCCGAGGTCAAGGGCGCCGAGTTCCTGAAGGCCAGCGGTACCAAGAAGCCGGTGGTCGGCTTTATCGCCGGCCGCACCGCGCCACCGGGCCGCCGCATGGGCCATGCTGGCGCCGTTATTTCGGGTGGTAATGACACTGCCGCGTTCAAGGTCGATGCCATGCGGGCGGCCGGGATCCACGTCGTCGATTCCCCGGCCGCGCTGGGCACCGGCATGCTCGAGGCGAT
>DATEIF010000775.1:0-5378 GCA_035279205.1 Vineibacter sp. | reverse complement strand
GCCGCGGCGCCGGGCGCACCCACGATCAGGACAGTGTTCAGCTCGTAACGGTTCAAGCCACCGTGCAAACCGCCACCCAGCGGTACGGAATCCGTAAACAGGCACCGTCCCGGTAAGCCGTGGTGATCCTCGGCTTCCTCGGATCTCAGAATAAAGAACAGATCGGGCGCACGCTCATGCGCCATACCGACCAGGTCGAGCCCGAACGTGCCCGGCCATTCGCCCTCGACGTCGTTGCGGTTGCGCGCAAACAGCATCCCCGTGAAATCCTGCTCCAGGAGCCAGGCGGCGACCCGCCCGGTCGTGCGCTGGTCGCCATCCAGCACGCGGATTTCGCCGCTGTTACCACCCGTCGTCGCCAGCACCGCGCCCTCGAGGCTTCCCTCGCGGGCCGGAAAGCCTGCCTGCGTCAACAGGTCGTTCAGCGGTATCTGTCGGCTCGTCGTGACATGACCGTGGTCGGACGCGGCGATGACCGCGATCTCTTCGGCGTTCGGCTGCGCCGCGACCCAGTCGAGAATCCGGCCGAACTGCGTATCGACATGTTTGAGGGCAGTGAGCGACGTGGATGAACCGATCTCGCGATAGTGGAAGGCGGTGTCCGGTTCGCTGAACCAGATCAGCGCGACGTCAGGGTCGAGCTTGGGCAGAACATAGTCGACCAGCACGTTGGTCGCATAGGTGATGTCGCCCAGGCGCGGCACATCTCGGTCCGAGACGGTGGGACCGAACATCGCCGCCGCTTCATCCACCGCATGTGGCGTGGTTGTCGCGTCACGGCCATGGATCGAGAAGGTCCAATGGCCATGCTGCGCGGCCTTCGGATTGAGGAAATGCGTGGCGCCGGCCGTACCGGTATGCACGATAGCAAAGCGACGGCCGGCGGCAGCGAGGCAATCGCCCAGACCGGTCGTGGTCACCAGGCGTCCATGCACGGCCGCCTCGGCCGACAGCACGTCCCTGTAATAGCGGGAGTCGAAGGTCTTGGCCGTCGACAGTGACGGCAACAGGAAGGCGTTGCCCATGATGCCGTGCGCCGCCGGCACTGTGCCTGTACCAATGCTGGCGGCCGCAACCCGCGTCACGCTGGGAAAGACGCTCCGCGCCTCGCGGAACCAGGTTCCCTGCGCGGCCAGACGCAGCAGGTTGGGCGTCAGGTCAGGCGTCACCAGGTCCGGACGCAGGCCATCGAAGATGGCAACGATGACACGTTTCGCGAAAGCCATAACCGCTCCCATTTCAGAGCACGCCATTTTGTCCGCCGGGCGATGCCATACGTCTTGGCACGGTCCGGAGGAGCCGAAGGATAACCGGCCGATCCTCGCGTGCGAAGGTTTCAGGTATGCGACGGTTGGATTGGCGCAGAACGGACAAGGCAGATCGACGGCGCCGTGCTACTGTTGCACCACATCGCGTCGGCCCCTGGAGGTTGCGATGGCCATGCTGCAGCCGATTTCCCTGCTGGCGGACACGTTCGCCCTCCATCTGACGCGTGGCTTCGAGGACTGCTTCGGCACGCGAGCCCCACGTCACACGGAATTGATCAGCGAAGCGGCACGCCTGGTCGTCGAGCGGCTCTCGCTCAGCGATGCGCTCTACCACAATGCCGAGCACACGATCCTCGTGACCATGGTGGCGCAGGATATCCTGCGCGGTCGACGCCTGCGCTTCGAAGTGACCCCCGATGACTGGCTTCACGTCATCCTTGCCGCCCTCGCCCACGACATCGGCTATGTGCGCGGTGTGTGCCGCGGCGACGATGCCCATCGCTGTGTCATCAGTGCCACCGGTGATGTGATCGAGCTGCCGCGCGGTGCCTCGGATGCGTTTCTCGCGCCCTACCACATCGAGCGCTCCAAGATCGCCGTGCGGGATCGCCTCGCGGGCAACGACCTGGTCGATGTCGATCGCCTGGCGCATGCCATTGAGCTCACCCGCTTTCCCGTGCCGCAGGACGACGACCACGCCGCAACGGATACCGAGGCCGCGCTGGTCCGCGCCGCTGACCTGATCGGGCAGCTCGGTGATCCGCTTTACCCCAGAAAGCTCAACGCCCTCTTTCACGAGTTTGCCGAGACCGGTGTGAATGCGGCGTTGGGATACATGACGCCAGCCGACGTGGCCGACCACTATCCGCGCTTCTTCTGGTCCAAGGTCGAACCCTTCCTGGGCGATGCCGTCCATGCGCTCAGCATGACCGTCGAAGGCCGTCAGTGGCTGGCGAATCTCTATTCGCATATCTGCGTCATCGAGCATGGGCGGCGCACCATGGGACCCAGCGCCGGATCGAGCTCGATCGGCTCGGAACTAACAGGGCTGGTCGTACGGGCGTTTCCGCGCGCCCAGAACCAGACGTCAGGCGGTAGCAGACCGGGCGAGGACAGGTCTCTGGCGACCGCGTCGTCGAACGAATGACGATATCGGCGTGAGCGCCTTGCGGGACAGTGGTTGCTGGACGCGATCGCGCCGGCGGTCGGCCAACGTCGGCCGTTCATGAAAATCGCCACCTTCAATGTGAACGGCATCAACGGGCGCCTCACCGTCCTGCTCGATTGGTTGAATGACGCCCAGCCCGATGTTGTCTGCCTGCAGGAGCTCAAGGCACCGCAGGAAAGATTTCCCATCGCCGCCATCCGCCAGGCCGGGTATCAGGCGATATGGCACGGGCAGAAAGGCTGGAACGGCGTCGCCATCCTCTCGCGCGGCGCGGCGCCGATCGAGACACGGCGCGGCCTGCCCGGCGATCCTGACGACCTGCACAGCCGCTATATCGAGGCAGCGGTGGCGGGCGTGCTCGTCGGCTGTCTTTACGTACCCAATGGCAATCCTGCCCCCGGGCCGAAGTTCGACTACAAGCTGCGATGGTTCGAACGGCTGACGGCACACTCGGCCGGCTTGCTGTCCAGCGGCGTGCCTGCGGTTCTCGTCGGCGACTACAACGTCATGCCGACCGACCTCGACGTGTACAAACCTGAGCGCTGGATCGATGACGCGCTTTTCCGTCCGGAAATCAGGGATGCCTTTCACCGCCTTGTCGCGCAGGGGTGGGTCGACGCCGTACGCGCACTGCATCCGGGCGAGCGCATCTACACCTTCTGGGACTATCTCCGTAACGCGTGGGGGCGTGATGCCGGCCTTCGCCTGGACCACCTGCTGTTGAGCCCGGCGATTGCAGAGCGCCTGGTCGCGGCGGGCGTCGATCGCAATGTCCGCGGCGTTCCCAAGGCCAGCGACCACGCGCCAGCCTGGATCGAGGTTCTGGATCGTGCGGCCCCCAAGCGGCCCGCAGCCCGACGGCGCCTGAAGTAGCCTTCGCCCTTCCGATCTGCGGACCCTGGCCAATCGCTCACTATCCCGACCCGGGTCAGGCCGCTACAACCCCGGCCCGACGACCCCATCGACTGACACCGTGTAGCCCCTTGACCACCCGCCCCTCTCCTGCCGACGACCGCCTCCTGTCACCGCTGCTGGTCGCGGTGCTCGCGATGCTGACGGCGTTCACGCCGCTGTCGATCGACATGTACCTGCCGGCGTTCCCGACCATCCGCGGCGATTTTCAGGCCAGCGCTTCACAGATCCAGCTCAGCCTGTCGGCGTTCATGCTGGCCTTCGGCTTCGGTCAAATCATCTATGGCCCGCTGGGCGATCATTTCGGCCGCAAGCCAGTCCTGGTCGTGGGTGTCTTGCTGTACATCGTCGCCAGCGCGCTGTGCGCATTGGCCGACAATGCCGTGCATCTGATCGGATTACGCATCATACAGGGTTTGAGCGCCGGTGCGGCACCGGTCATGGCGCGGACCATGGTTCGCGATCTGGCCGAACGTGACCGTGCCGCCCAGGTGATGTCGATCCTGATGGCGTCCGTCAGCATGGCGCCGATGCTGGCGCCGCTGATCGGCAGCGAGATCATGCGCCATTTTGGATGGCGCGCCATCTTCTACGCGCTGGCCCTGTTCGGCGTTGTCGCGCTGGCCGCAGCCTTGCTGATGCTGCGCGAGACCCTGCGGCCGGAGCTGCGCGGTCCGCTGGCCTTCGGCAGCATCCTGTACCGGTTCGGCGAGTTGCTATCGTCACCCATCTTTCTGGGCTACGCCCTGACGACCGGCGCTTTGTTCGGCGCCATGTTCTCCTACATCTCGGTGTCGTCGCTGGTGCTGATCGAGATCTACGGCCTGGCACCTACCACATACGCCATCGCCTTCGGCGCGCCGCTTCTGGCGATGACCTTGGGCGCAACCCTCAACAGTCGATGGACGCGACGGGTCGGCGCCGACGTGATGCTGCGGCGCGCCACCTGGGCGCCCGCCATCGTCGGCGCGAGCCTGATCGTTCTGGGCGTCATCGAAGCCCACACCGGGGCCATCGGCTGGATCCCGTTCAACGTGCTGGCCATGGCGCTGGTGGCCTCGATGGCCTTTGTCGCGCCCAATGCCACGGCCTGCGCCCTTCAGCGCTATCCCCACATGGCCGGCGCCGCCGCGTCGCTTCTGGGCGTCATCCAGTTCGGCTGCGGCGCCCTGTTCGGGGCTGCCGTCGGTGCCCTGCTCGGCACGACCATCCAGCCCATGGCGGTATTCATGGGCGTCGGCGGCATTCTCTGCTTCGTGGCTCATCGGCTGCTGGTACGAAGCTGACTCAAAAGTCGTTTTCTGTGCCGAAGCCGGTCGGTTCTGTGGTTATCCTCCCGGCTCAGAGTTTCGTCAGCCAGGCGAGGATCCGTCATGACCCGTATCGACAACGCCCGCATTGTGCGCGCGCCACACGGCACAACCCTCTCAGCCAAGAGCTGGCTGACCGAAGCGCCCCTGCGCATGCTGATGAACAATCTCGACCCCGACGTGGCCGAGAATCCGGGCGAGCTGGTGGTCTATGGCGGCATCGGCCGCGCCGCGCGCGACTGGGAGAGTTTCGATCGCATCGCCGCCGGCCTGCGCAAGCTCGAGGGCGACCAGACCCTGCTGGTGCAATCGGGCAAGCCAGTCGGCATCTTTCGCACGCATGCCGACG
Organism: Vineibacter sp.; assembly: GCA_035279205.1. Taxonomy (GTDB): domain Bacteria; phylum Pseudomonadota; class Alphaproteobacteria; order Reyranellales; family Reyranellaceae; genus Vineibacter. The sequence continues at coordinate 371 of DATEIF010000775.1, read as the reverse complement.
CGCCGCGCGTGCTGATCGCCAATTCCAACCTGGTGCCGCACTGGGCGACGTGGGAGCACTTCAATGAGCTCGACCGCAAGGGGCTGATGATGTTCGGCCAGATGACGGCCGGATCGTGGATCTATATCGGCTCGCAGGGCATCGTGCAGGGCACCTACGAGACCTTCGTCGAGGTCGGGCGGCGCCACTACGGCGGCGACCTCGCTGGCCGCTGGATCCTGACGGCGGGCCTGGGCGGCATGGGCGGCGCCCAGCCCCTGGCGGCGACCATGGCCGGCGCCAGCTGCCTTGCCGTCGAGTGCCGGCCCAGCCGTATCGAGTTCCGGCTGCGCACAGGATATGTCGACATGCAGGCGAAGGATCTCGATGAC
>DATEIF010000774.1:0-3383 GCA_035279205.1 Vineibacter sp. | reverse complement strand
CTCATCATCGTCGACTGACGGCGCTTCGCGTCCTCATTCCTGCCCCAGCAGGGAGGGATCGCGCAGCGTCGTGTCCTGCCCGCGCACGGGATCGCGGATCGCCTCGACGAGGCTGCGCGCGCCCTTCCATTCGTGGGCCGGCCGCACGTGGCCATCGCTGCCGACCTGGTCGAGGCCCCAGTAGATCTCGAGGCGATGGCCGTCGGGGTCGCGGAACTCGACGGCGATCTGCACGCCGGCCCGGCGACGCCCTTCGAAATCGACCGTCACGCCCAGCGCGCGCAACCGATCGCGCGCCAGGATCACCTCGTCGAGCGAGCCGACCTCGAAAGCGAGGTGGTTCAGCTCGCCGCTGCGCGAGGCCTGGGTCATGCCGCCGACCAGCGCGATGCCGTGATGGTCGGCGTTGCAACGCATGAAGACCATGCCGCCCGGCATCATGTCCTCGCCGTAGACATCCGAGATCTGGAAGCCCAGCACCTCGGTATAGAATTTCACCGACCGATCGAGGTCGGTGCAATTCAGCACCACGTGGCCGATCCGGGTGATGCGAAACGGCATGCCGTGCGGTCGGTCATACGCTTTCAGCCGCTCGCGATCGACGCTGTCAACCATGGACGCCTCCTGACTGTCACGCGTGCGTTTTCATCGACGTCTCGTCCCACAGACGGATCAGATGACCGTCCGGATCCGCCAGCTCCGCACCATAGCCCCAGAACATCTTGGCTGGTGGGTGATTGAACGCAACGCCGCGTTGCAGCCATGCCGCGTGCGTCGCATCGACATCGTCGACCTGGAACCACAGCGCGATGCCGGCACCCGGCGCGGCCTGCGACTGCACCAGGAAGATCGTGAAGTCGAACTGATCGCGCACGGCTGCCGTCAGTCGATCGGGAATCTCGAACTCGACCGTCATCCCCAGCGTGCCGACATACCAGTCGCGCGATGCCTTCCAGTCGGCAACCGGCAAGGCGAGGTGATCGAACTTCAACATGCCGAGTCCTCCTCAGGTAGCGCATCATTGCGTGCGCCCATGGCGGTTCTCAGCGCGCGGCAGGCTCCAGCGCATCGCACACCGCATCGGTGACCTGCGCGGTGCCTGCGGTGCCGCCGAGATCGCGCGTGAGTGTCCTGCCGTCCGCCGTGACCGTCTCGATCGCCGCCATCAGGCGCCGGGCCGCGTCCTTTTCACCGAGATGCTCCAGCATCATCACCGCCGACCAGAAGGTGCCGATCGGATTGGCGAGGCCCTTGCCCATGATGTCGAAGGCCGAGCCGTGGATCGGCTCGAACATCGACGGATAGGCGCGCTCGGGATTGACGTTGCCGGTGGGCGCGATGCCGATGCTGCCGGCGAGCGCCGCGGCGAGATCGCTCAGGATGTCGGCGTGCAGGTTGGTGGCGACGATGGTGTCGAGACTGTCGGGCCGGTTCACCATGCGCACGGTGGCGGCATCGACCAGCTCCTTGTCGACGGCGACATCGGGGAAGTCCCGGGCGACCTCGGCCGCGATCTCGTCCCACATCACCATGCCATGGCGCTGGGCGTTGGACTTGGTGATCACGGTGAGCTTCTTGCGCGGCCGCGAGCGGGCCAGGCCGAAGGCGAAGCGCATGATACGGCTGACGCCGGCACGGGTGAAGATCGAGACCTCGGTGGCCACCTCCTCGGGATGACCGCGGTGCGAGCGGCCACCCTGGCCGGCATACTCGCCCTCGCTGTTCTCGCGCACGATCACCCAGTCGAGCTTGCCCGGCGGACAGTCGGCCAGCGGGCTCTTCAGGCCGGGCAGCACACGGGTCGGGCGGACGTTGGCATACTGGTCGAAGCCCTGGCAGATCTTCAGCCGCAGGCCCCACAAGGTCACGTGATCAGGCACGCCGGGATCACCGACGGCGCCGAAATAGATGGCATCGAAGGGCTTGAGCGCCGACAGCCCGTCCTCAGGCATCAGGGCGCCGGTCTTGCGGTAGAAATCCGAGCCCCAGTCGAAGCTGGTGACGTCGAGACGAAATTCGTTGGTCAGCCGCGCCAGACGTTGCAGCACGGTGATCCCGGCAGGGATCACCTCCTTGCCGATACCGTCACCCGGAATGGCGGCGATCCTGTATTCGCGCACGGTCGTCCCTCTTCATGAAACGTCGGAGCGGTCACCTTAGCGGGCTCCGGGTGCGCGGTCATGGCCTCTTCCCTGCCCTCGCCAAGCGGACCGGCCTGTTCTATAAGCCCGCCGCCCGCCGGCCTGTGTCGCTGGAAGGGGCGTGGAGGCGAAAATGACCGGTATCTCCCGCGGCATGGCCATCGCCATTGCCGCCATGGTCGGCGCGGTCGCGCTGTCCAACTATGTCGTGCAGTTCGAGATCTTCACCCTGGCGGTGCTGGGTACTGTCACCTGGGGTGCGCTGACCTATCCGGTGACGTTCTTCGTCACCGATCTCGCCAACCGTGCCTTCGGCCCGCAGCGGGCGCGACAGGTGGTCTATGCCGGCTTCGCCGCCGGCGTGGTGGTGTCGCTGCTACTGGCGCCCTGGCGGATCGCGGTCGCATCGGGCACTGCCTTCCTGGTCGGCCAGCTGCTGGACATCGTCGTCTTCAACCGGTTGCGTCGCGCGCCGTGGTGGCAGGCGCCATTCGCCGGCTCGGCACTGGGATCGATCATCGACACCGTGCTGTTCTTCAGCGTCGCTTTCATCGGCGTCTTCCCGCTGCTGCCATCAGGCGCCGGGCCGTCGGTGTTGTCGCTGATCCAGGGCGACCTGATCGTGAAGCTGTCCTTCGCGCTCTTCTTCCTGGCGCCGTTCCGCGCCCTGATGGGCGTGATCGTGCCGATGAGCCCCGCAGCAACGCCGCGCTGAGCGATGCGCGTCGATCTGTTCGACTTTGCTCTGCCCGACCGGCTGATCGCCCAGCGGCCGGTCGTGCCGCGCGATGCCGCCCGCCTGCTGCACCTGCCGCGCAGCGGCGTGGCGGTCGAGCATGTCGTACGCGACCTGCCGGACCTGCTGCGGCCGGGCGATCTGCTGGTGTTCAACGACACGCGCGTGATCCCGGCGCGGCTCTACGGCCAGCGCGAGAGCGGCGGCAAGGTCGAGGCGCTGCTGCTGCGGCCGGCAGGCGCCGGCGCCTGGACAGCCATGGCGCGGGGCACGGCGAAACTGCGCCAGGGCATGCGGCTGGCCTTCGAAGGCGGGTTGTCAGCTGCGGTGACGGCGTTCGGCGCCGACGGCACCATCACGCTCGACTTCGGTCTCTCGGACGGCGCCGTGCTGGCGGCGTTGCACGCGCACGGTCATATGCCGCTGCCACCCTATATCCGCGGCGGCCGCGACGATGGCCGCGACCGCGACGACTACCAGACGGTCATGGCCCGGCGCGACGGCGC
>DATEIF010000773.1:0-2264 GCA_035279205.1 Vineibacter sp. | reverse complement strand
GACGGCTTTCTCGACCTGATGAAGCACGGCATCCTGACGCGCGAGGTCGACGGCGCCGTGGTGCATGCCGCCTTCTTCCTCGGCCCCAAGGCGTTCTACCAGGTGCTGCGCGACATGCGCGAGGAGGTGCGGGCGCGCATTCGCATGACGCCGGTCGGCTTCGTCAACGAGCTGTTCGGCGACGAGGCCGGCAAGCGCCGGGCGCGGGTCCAGGCGCGCTTCGTCAACAACGCCATGATGGCGACCCTGCTGGGTGCCGTCGTCTCGGACGGCCTGGAGGACGGGCGCATCGTGAGCGGCGTCGGCGGCCAGTACAACTTCGTGGCCCAGGCCTTCGCGCTCGAGGATGCGCGTTCGATCATCACGCTCAACGCCACGCGCGAGGAGGGCGGCCGTGTGCACTCCAACATCCGCTGGTCCTACGGCCACACAACCATCCCGCGCCACCTGCGCGATATCGTCGTGACGGAGTACGGCGTTGCCGACCTGCGCGGCAAGACGGACGCCGAATGTGTGGCGGCCATGCTGCAGATCACCGACTCGCGCTTCCAGGACGGATTGCTGCGCCAGGCGAAGGCGGCCGGCAAGATCGCCGCCACGTACGAGATCCCGGCGGCGTTCCGCGACAATACGCTGGCGCGCGTGGCGCGCGCCCTGCAGCCGGCGCAGACGCAGGGCTTCGTGCCGCCGTTTCCGTTCGGCACCGATTTCACGGCGGTCGAGCAGCGCCTGATCCCGGCCCTGCAACGGCTGAAGGCGGCCTCGACCAGCACGGCGTCACTGTGCCGCCTGTTCTGGCGCGGCCTTGGCGGCGGCGCCCTGTCGGAAGCCGACGCCGCCTGCCTGGACCGCCTCGGCCTGCGCGATGCCTCCACCATCAGGGATCGCATCCAGCGCACCCTGGTCCGCGCCGCGCTGTTGGCATGACCCTTCCCCAACGCAGTTGGGGGAGGTGGCCGAAGGCCGGAGGGGGAGCCGACGTGGTCCTTGTTATCAAGATCACCACGCTTCCCCTCCGCCCCTTCGGGGCACCTCCCCAGCAAAGCTGGGGAGGCGTTAGCGAGCAACACAGGAACCGGCATCGCCTGCCGAACGTTGTAGGCGCAGAGGAGTACGCCGCTCCATGACGTCGGAGCCGGAGAGGTCACATGACACTGCGCACGCTGCTGGTCCACGCCGACATCGATGACCGTTTCCCGCACCGCCTGTCGCTCGCTGTCGTCATCGCCCGTGCTCACAAGGCGCGGGTGCGGGTGCTGTACCCGCTGAAGGCGCCGGTATCGATCGGCCTCTACAGCGAGCCCATGGGTGCGCCCGCGCTCGAGCTGGTGCAGCAGGAGATCGATGCCGAGCGGGCGCGGGGCGAGGCGCTGCGCAACGCGATCGAGCAGAAGATGGGCGCCGAGCACCCCAACTGGGATTGGCGCAGTGCCAACGGGCTGGCGGGCGAGGTCATCGCGGCGGCGGGCGCGACGGCCGACCTCATCGTCATGGGACAGGAGCGTGACGCCGCCACGGCGGCACCGGTGGGCCAGGTCGTGCTGTCGTCCGGCCGCCCGGTCCTGTGCGTTCCCCACACCGGCACATTCAACGACTGCGGCCGGCGCGTGCTGGTCGCGTGGCGCGGCACGCGCGAGTCGGCCCGTGCACTACACGATGCGCTGCCGGTCCTGGAACGTGCCGATCGCGTCATCCTGTTCGTGGCCACTGATTCCGACGGCGACAACATGGGTGCCGACGACGCGATGCAGAACTTGGCCGACCACGGCATCAAGGCCGAGCTGCGGCAGACCACGCTGGGCGATCTCGACGCCGGCGCCGCCATCCTCAACGCGGTGTCCGACAGCTCGGCCGATCTGCTGGTGATGGGCGCCTACGGCCACAGCCGCGTGCGCGAGTTCGTGTTCGGCGGCGCCACCCGCACGGTGCTGCGCTCGATGACCGTGCCGACCCTGATTTCGCATTGACGCAAGCCGGAGCTGTCCGATGGCCAAACCAGCAACCGTGACGCCGACCAAGGAGTTCGACCGTCCCGCCGACGTGCTGCGGGCGGCGCACCTGTCGCGCGATCAGAAGATCGCCGTGCTCAAGCAGTGGGAGCTCGACGCCCGCCTGCTGCAGACCGCAGCCGAAGAAGGCATGGGCGGCGGCGAGCCGAACCTGCTCGACGAGGTCAAGAAGGCGCTGGCCGCGCTCGACGCCGACAAGGCCGATACCGACGGCCAGGGCCCGACCAAGACGGGGATGTAGTTCCCTCCCCCACG
>DATEIF010000772.1:0-26317 GCA_035279205.1 Vineibacter sp. | reverse complement strand
CCGCCGTCGAGATAGCGGCGGCCCAGGGCGATGGCGTCACTGATCGCACCTGGCACGCCATGCTCGCGGGCGTAGCGCACGCTGACGGGATTGCGGGCCGCCGCGACCAGCCCGCCAGCCTCGACCGACGCGCGCCGCACGATGGCCGACGTCTTCTCGAGACGACCCGACGCTACACCCTCGATATAGCGATCCGGCGCGCCACCGGCATAGCTCTGCACCGAGCGGTAATCGGCCAGGGTGTGCAGGCCCAGCGCCCCCATCACGCTGGTCGGATGGGCCCGCCCGTTGCAGGCAAGGTCGATGACCGGAAGGCCGGTCATCGCAGCATGGAACCAGCCGTTGACGGTGGTCTCCGCGCCGTTCTCGTTCGCGTGCAGTGCGACCAGGTCGAGGCCCGGCGGCAATTCGCGCCGCAGCAACTCGATCGTGCGCAGCAGATGCGCCGGCGCCACATGCGGATGCGGCGCGGCGGGCGCACCGATCAGCGCCACGGTCGCCGTCGTCGCATCGCCGGCGAATTCGTCGGCACTCCACAATTGCGGCGTGCCCACCTGCAGGGCGAGCCGCGCGGCGCGCTCGCCCGACTCGATGAGGCCGCCGCCCCCGCCGCCCAGGATCGCACCGCCCCAAATGGCGGCCTCAAGGTCATCGCTGGTCAGGTTGCGTTTCATGGTCAGGATCCACCGTCGTTGGAGGGTTGGGGCTTGGGGTTCAATTGCGCAGACTCTGGGTGACGCCGGCGAAGAAGCTGTAGAGCGCATCGCCCGCGATCACGCCGCCAGCCAGGACTTCAAGCCGCTCCTTGGCCGTGGCGCCAAGACGGCGCGCCGCCAGCAGCCGGCAGCCGATGCCCAGCGCCACCATCCAGCCGGCCATGGGGCTGGCGATGAGCAGGCCGGTCGCAAAGAGCACGCCCAGTTGCTGGCGGGCCCCGCCCACGAGCTGCAGCAGGGCACCGGGAATGGCCCAGAGCGCCAGGTTGCGCGCGGTCTCGGACGAGATGCCCGCCTTGATGGCCGCCACATAGGCCGCGTTGATGGGCGCGGTCTGGTTGTTGGCGAAGAAGATCTGGTGCGACAGCGCCACCACCACGACCGCGACACCGAAGCCCACCATGCCGGCGATCATCTGCTCGCGCCGGCCTTCGCGCTCGAAGGCGCTGTGGCTGTGCTCGCCGCGCAGCAGGTAGCCGGCCTTGAGGTCATAGCCCATGTCGGCGAAGGCTGGACCGGTGGCTGCCGAGAAGCCGGCCAGCACCACCAGGGCCTCCGGCGGGAAGCCCAGCAGGATGCCGATCAGCAGCGAGATCAGCGCCACCGCGAAGGCGGGAAACCAGCCCGAATGCATCGCCGCGATGCCGACGATGAGCTCGTGCACGAAGGCGGCGAACGTGCCGTACACGATGAAGGCCACCAGCATGCCGGTGGACATGCCGGTATAGATCCCGGTGCCGGCCGTGAGCACGACCATGATCGCAAGGTAGCCAACGCTGCCCAGACGCAACGATCGACCGAGGCGGGCGGCGCCCAGAGCGTCCTCGCCTGCCCGCTCCACCGCCCCGCCCGAGGCGCGCCGACGCATCACCACGCGCGCCACCTGGACCAGGGCAACAAGACCGGCGCCAATCATCATGCCGTGCGGCACATAGAGTTTGGCGATATCCACGCCGAACAGCGGCATCGAATAGGCCCGCGCAAGAAGGCCCAGCCCGAAAGCGATCATGGCGCCCAGTCCGCCGATCAATGCCACGCCGAAGGCCGACATCGGCAACTTGAAGACGGCGCCGGCGACGCCCACCGCCAATCCTCCCAGCAACAGCAGCGCCTGCCGCCCGCCCCGATCGCCGGCCTTGATGGCCTCGGCCGCCGCCACGCCCAACGGCCACGGATTGCGGGCCGGAAAGGCCGGCGTATCGAACATTCGGTAGAGCAGCCAGGCATCGAGCAGCATCGCCAGGCTGACGCCCACCAGCATCGGCATGATCATGTCGGGCAGGCCGAACACGAATGGGATGCCGATCGGCAGGAACAGGCTGTTGGCGGCACCGAACGTGGCCGACGAGATGCTGGTCTGCGCCAGGTTCTGCGCATGGACCGACCGGAATTCGCGGAAGATCACCAGCGGCACACGCGCCAGCGTCATGGCCGCCAGCGCGCCGATCAGCGACGTGCTGGGCGTGATGCCGAGACTGGCCAGCATCTGGATCCCGACGATGGCGCCGAACACGCTCAGCACCAGGGTCAGGATCAGGTGGGTGGGCGCGAGCGCGCGGGGATGGGCATCCTCATGCGGGTTTGCTGTCCCATCGGCGTCCACCTTTGGCGGGGCGGCAAGGCTCGTCGAGATCGTCATGAAAGCCATCTCCTCCCAGGAAGTTCCATTTTTTTAGACTTAGATCAATTAATTGGAACATCATACCGACGGTTTTCCCGCCGTCAAGCGGCCGGAGGCTTCAGTCGTCGGAAGCGGTATTCCCGCGGCACGGCAGCACGCGGCGCGCTGCGGTCGCGCCCGTCATCCCGGGATTGCGCGCAATCCCGCAGCAGCGCAGTCGTGTGGCGTGACGAAGTTGTCGGAACGGACCGCGCGTTAGCGTTCGGTGCGCGCGACCTTGGCCGGCTGACGCAGCGTGAACCCGGTCACCGGCTTGGCTCTCGGCGCGGGATAGGCGATGGCATTGTGCCGTAAGCCGAGCTGAAGCAGCATCGTGGCCCACATCACGGCGGTACGCAGCGGGCTGAGAACAGACACCGGGTCCCCTTGCTGGTGCAGGATGCCCTGCAGCTCATCACTCAGGCCGAGGAACCCCGTGCAGCCCAGGACGATGGTGTCGGCGCAGTCCTTCCGCACCGCCTCAGTCGCCGCATCGACCAACCGCGACAGCAGAAGGGTTCGGTCGTGTGCGATCTCGCCGACAGGAACATTCACGGACCGGATGCAGGCCAACCGGTCGCGCAGACCGAGCAGACGCGCGCGTGCATCGATCAACGGCAGGGCGCTGTCCATCACCGTGACGATGCCGAAGCGATGCCCGAGCGATGCGGCCATACGCATTGCCGCTTCCCCCGGGCCGATGACCGGAATGGCCACGGCCTCGCGCGAGGCCTCCAAGGCCGGATCGGCAAAGCAATCGACGATGACAGCGTCCACCCCTTCGGCTTCCGCTTCCAGGACGCGCGCCACCACACCGGGCGCACACAACGCTTCATCGAAGGCACTTTCGATGGACGTCGGACCATTGACGATGTTGACCTGCGAGAACACCAACGGGCCTGCGGCAGCGAGATCCTCGACCTCGGCCAGCTTCCGCGGTACCGGCGTGACGTGCGGCGTGATGATGCGGATACGATACGTCACAGCCCCTCCTCGCGAGCATATCCGGCTTCAAGGGCTCTAGTCTCACAAAATGGGATTTGATACAATATTTTAGGATCAATCGAAGGAACCGAATGAGCACGCTCGCCAACGCCATTGAGATCCTGAAGCTCATCGCGCGCCTGCGTCGCGACATCACGGTAACCGATCTCGTCGTCGAACTGGGGCTCCCGAAAAGCTCCGCATCACGCACGCTGAAGCTCATGGCCGAACACGGCTTCCTCGACCGGGATGCGTCGACGCGCGCCTATCGGCCGGGCGGCGTGATCATGGAAGCCTCCTACCACTACCGCGCCTCGCTCAATGCGGCCTCGCTGATCGAGGAAGCCGTAGACAGTTTGGTGCGCGACACGGGCTGCACGGGCTACATCAACGTCCTCGTCGGCGCCGAGTCGCTGGTGATCCGCATGCGTGTCGGTGCGGGTGCACTGCAGGTCTACACGCCGCCCGGCACCCGCGCGCCCGCCTATGCCAGTTCGGTCGGTCGCGCCATCCTCGCGCGGCTCGACGACGACGCGGTGCTGCGACTCGTCGGCCCGCACCTGGAAACGCGACGCGGCCATATCCCGCGCACGCACAAGGATCTCCTGCAGCGCCTCGCGCAGACTCGCGCCGACGGCTGGGCGCTCTCGCTGGGCGAGTATGTCGACGACGTGGCCGGTGTCGCCTCGTCGGTGTCGGATCCATCCGACACACGCATCTATGGCCTTGGCCTGGCGATGCCGGCCCAGGAAGCGACAAAAGCCTCGATCGAGCGCTATGGCCGCGCGGTGCGCGACGCGGCCCGCACCGTCGGCGTCCGCGTGGGCGATCCGTACTGGCTTGCCTTTGCGGCGAGCTGAGCGTTCCTGATGTCGCAACAGCGCTCCAAGCCGCCCTTCTCGGCCGATGATCTGCAGGCCCGCGTGCTCTACCGTGACGGCCTGATGCTGGTGATCGACAAGCCGGCCGGCATCGCCGTTCACCCCGGCCCCGGCGGTGGCCCCAACCTCGAAGCGATGTTCGACGCGCTGCGCTTCGGCTGGTCGAAGCCACCGGCGCTGGCCCATCGCCTGGATCGCGACACGTCGGGCTGCCTGGTCCTGGGACGTCATCCCAAGGCGCTGCGCAAGCTCGGCATGCTCTTCGCGGCAGGCAAGATCGAGAAGACCTACTGGGCTGTCGTGCAGGGCGTGCCGGCAGACGCTAACGGCACGATCGACCAGGCGCTGCGCAAGGTGACGCGCCGCGACGGTGGTTGGCGCATGATCGCCGACCCGGCGGGTCAGGCTGCGGTCACCGACTATCAAGTCCGCGGCAGCAGTGGCGATCTGGCCTGGCTGGAGCTGCGCCCGCATACCGGCCGAACGCACCAGATCCGGGTGCATTGCGCGGCCCTAGGCAGCCCGATCGTGGGCGACCCGCTCTACGGCGCCCCCGCTACACCGGGAACCCGGCTACCGCCGCTACATCTGCACGCCCGAGCCCTGCAGATCCCGCTCAAAGAGGGCAAACCGACGATCGCGGTCGAAGCACCGCCGCCGGCGCACATGCTGCGGGCACTCCAGGCGTGCGGGTATAGGGAATCCTCCCCACGCAGTGGGGAGGTGGCCCGAAGGGCCGGAGGGGAGCCAACGAGGTCCCAGTAACAAAGACCACGTCGGGTCCCCATCCGGCCGTCGGCCACCTTCCCCGCAAGCGGGAAGGAAAGACTCAAATCATCCAGCGGCCGCCGTCGATCAGGATGGTCTGGCCGGTCACGTAGCGGGCGCCGTCGCTGGCCAGGAACGAGACGACGTGCGCCACGTCTTCGGGCACGCCGACGAAACCCATGGGCACGCTGTTGCGCACCTTGTCGATGGTCTCCTTCGGCAGGCGATCGTGGGCGCGCGTACGGATCGCCCCCGGACCCACGGCATTCACCGTGACATGGAACGGCGCCAGCTCACGCGCCAGCGATCGCGTGAAGCCGATCACGCCCATCTTGGCGGCGGCATAGTCGACCAACCCGACATCGCCGTAGAATGCCGACTCGGTCGACATGTTGATGATGCGTCCACGACCGCGTTCGCGCATGGCCGGCACGATCTGGCGCGACCAGTGCATGGTCGATAGCAGCGAGATCTCGATCACGAAGCGCCAGACGTCGGGATCGGATTTCCAGAACTCCGCAGCGCGCTCGCGCCCACTCTGCCCGACATTGTTGAACAGGATATCGACCGGCGCCGCCGCCTCGATGTCGCGGGCCGCCGCCGCGATCGCCGCCGGATCGCGGCAATCGACCACGTGCTTGTGGCAACGCCGGCCCTTGGCCTCGACGGCGGCGGCAACCTCGGCCAACGGCTCGGCCTCGATATCGACGATGGCCAGATCGTAGCCATCATCAGCGAAACGCAAGGTGGTGGCGCGGCCGATACCGTTGGCGGCACCGGTCACCAGCGCCAGACGCGGAGTCGTCAATGGAAAGTCCTCCCGGCATCACCCGCCAGCGCCACGCCGGTCATGATCGACGAGGCACGGCTGGACAGGAACAGCACGACATGCGCCGCCTCCTCGGGTGTGGCGGCACGCTTGATCAGGTAGCGGTCGAGGATGCGCTGCAGCTCGGCATCGGGGTCAGGCTCGTTCTCGAACGAGAGGCGAAACAGCGGCGTGTCGATGATGCCCGGGCAGAACGCGTTGACCCGTACCGGCGCCAGCTCCATGGCCAGCGACTTGGTGAACATCACCAGACCCGCCTTCGATGCGCAGTACGCCGTGCGGTGCTTCAGCGGCACGAGGCCGGCACCCGAGGCGACATTGACAATCGTGGCCTCCGGCGCCTCCCTCAGGAACGGCGCTGCGGCGCGGCAGACATGAAACGGACCGTTGAGGTTCACCGCCAGCAGCCGGTTCCATTCGGCGGGCGTCATGTCGGTGATCGACTTCACCAGGTCGACGCCGGCCGAGTTCACCAGCCCATCGATGCCGCCCAGCGCCGCGGCCGCATCGGCCATGACACGCGTGACCGCGGCCTCATCGGCGACATCGACGACCAGTCCGGCTGCGCCGCCTGCCGTGCCGGCGATCGACTCCACGGCCGCATCGCGATCGAGGAACGCGACCTTGGCGCCGCGCCGCACGAACAACTCCCCGGTCGCGCGACCGATCCCCGACGCCGCGCCCGTAACGACGATGCGGCGCCCGGCGAGGTTCGTGATGTCATCCATAGGGCGGCTTCCGCAACGCGACCGGCTCCATCACCATGTTGTGCTCCTTGAGGTAGGGCCGCACGGCCTCGGCGACCTGATCGCAACGCGCAAACCATACGCCGGGATGCGCCATGATGTGCTTGATCAGCTTCTCCAGCATGCTGATGCGCGAGGGCCGGCCGATGATCTGCGGATGCATCGCCAGGACGAACTCGCGATCCTCGCGGTAGAGCGTGTCGAACTCGTCGATCCAGCCTTCCAGCACCGACGACGGCGGGTGCATGGTCCGTCCCGGCAAGGTGATCGAGTAGAGGAAGAACGGTGCGTCATCGAGTACCCAGGCAAAGGGAAACTCGACGATGTCACTGGTCTCGCCGTCGAAGCGCAGCAGATAGGGCGAGTCGTCGTCGAAGAAGTTGGACGAGTAGCCGAAGCCGTACTCCTTGAGCAGCTTGAGCGTGATCTGGCTGAACTCGCCGGCCGGCGATCGGTAGCCTGCGGGCTTGCGGCCGGTCATCTTCTGGATGATCTCGATCCCCTTCTCCATCTCCTCGCGTTCCTGCTCGGGCGTCAGCGTCGTGATCCAGGTGTGCGACCAGCTGTGATGGGCGATCTCGTGTCCGCGTTTGAGCACGTCCTCCATCAGTGCCGGATGCTGGCGCATCACCAGGCCGGGGATGAAGAACGTCACCTTGATGTTGTAGCGGTCCATCAGGTCGAGGATCCGGCCCATGCCGACCTTCCACCCGTAGGTGCCCTGCGACAGCGCGATCGGTCGCTCCCAGTTCTTGGGATCGCGCGCCGTCCACAAGGTCTCTGCGTCGAGATCGAAGGTCAGCATGACCGGGAAACCCTTGGGGGTCATGGGCATCGGACTTCTCCCAACAAGCTGACGGGATCAGGCAAAGCGGTGGAACCCGGTCCACCGCTCCGCCAGCACCAGGAAGATCGCGGTGCCGGCGATCAGCACCGTAGACAGCGCCGCGATCGAGGGGTCGACGCCGTACTCGATCGCGGTGAAGATCTTGACCGGCAAGGTCATGTGTCGCGTGCCGAGAATGAAGATCGTCACCGGCACGTTGTCGAACGAGGTGATGAAGGCGAACAGGCCGCCCGCCATGATGCCTGGCCGGATCACCGGCAGGGTCGCAGTCCAGAAGGCGACCCAGGGATTGGCGCCCAGCACGCGCGCGGCGGCCTCGATCTCGGCATCGGCACCGGCCATGCTGGCGAGGATGGTGCGCACCGTGTATGGCAGCGTGATCACCAGGTGCGCGAGCAGCAGGCCGATGAAGCCGCCGCGCAAGCCGGTCAAGGTGTAGTACTGCAGCAGCGCCACGCCAATCACCACGCCGGGAAATGCCAGCGGCGACATCAGCAGGCCGGTGATCGCCGCCGACGCCGGCACCTGGCGGCGTGACAGGGCATAGGCAGCCATTGTCCCCAGCACGATCGACACTGCGGTCACGACGAACGCCAGGATCAGGCTGAACCACAGCGCATCGATGTACTCGCGGTCGTTAAACACCGCCTCGTACCAGCGCAACGTCAGCCCCTTGGGCGGGATCGTGAGGTAGGACGTGTTGGTGAACGAGGCCAGCACGACGACCACGACCGGCAGCATCAGGAAGGCCAGGATCACGGCCGCGAATGCGGCCAGCCCGCGTGCCCGCCAGCGTTCGGCCACCCGCCCGCTCATGCCCCTGCCCCCATGCGTCGTGCCAGGCCGCTCGACAGGCTGATGAGGCCGACGGCGATGGCGGTCAGGATGAACGAGAGCGCTGCCCCGGCCGGCCAGTTCAGCAACTGCAGGAACTGGTCGTAGATCAGAGTCGACATCACCTTGTAAGTCGGCCCGCCCAGCAGGCGCGGAGTCACCAGCGCGCTGACGGTCAGCACGAACACCAGGATCGAGCCGGCGATAATGCCGGGCAGGCTGAGCGGCAAGGTCACGCGGAAAAAGGTCGCAGCCCAGCCAGCGCCCAGGGTGCGTGCCGCATCCTCGACATCGCGCGGCAGGTTGCGGATGACGCCGACCAGAACCAGCACCATGAAGGGTAGGAAGATGTGCGACAGCGCGATCAGCAGGCCGCTGAAGTTGAACAGCAGCTTGATCGGCGTTTCGATCACCCCCAGCGCGATCAGCGTGTCGTTGACCAGACCGCGATTGGCGAGCAGCGCGATCCAACCGAAGGTGCGCACGACGAGGTTGAGCAGCAGCGGGAAGACGACCAGCAGCATCAGCCACGGCCGCCAGCGCGACTGGGTGCGGGCCAGGAAGAAGGCCAGCGGATAGCCCAGGACAAGGCACGTCAACGTAACGATCGTGCCCAACGCCAAGGTGCGGCCGATGATCTCGAGGTAATAGCTGTCGGTCAGGGCCTTGACGTAGTGCTCGACCGTGAAGCCCTGGCCGATGCCCTTGCCCGGTATGTAGGGCTGGAAGCTGGTGGGCAGCATCGCCAGCAGCGGCAGCAAAAACACCAACAGCAGGAGGAGCAAGGGCGGCGACAGCAACCCCAATCCGCTGCGGTCAAGCCGCTTGGCCAGACTTGCGGTCATCGCGGTACCTCTCCTCGCCCCGCGCCAGCGCTTGCGGTGGTTGGTTCAGTGAACAGGGGTGCTGGTGGCGGCTGGGACCGCGCCGCTCCAGCGGCGCTCATGATCTTGAGCCGGCGCTGCGCGCCGGTGCGTCGCTGGAGCGACGCGGTCCGCCCCGTCACCAGCAGCATCAAGCTCCCAAAGACGTATCCTCTCTGCGTAGCATGTATCACCGCCCTACTCCGCATCGGGCACCACCGTTGCGTCCGTGGCGTCCCATTCGGCGGCGACAACCGTGCCGGGACCGAGGTCCGCACGCGCACCGGGAGCCTGCACGTGCAGCTCGATGCCGCTATCGAGCCGGACGAGATACTGCGCCGTCGCCCCGGCGAAGGACGCCACCACCACCGTCGCGGTGAAACTGTTGGCTGCCGCGGTTGGTGTCGCCGCCAGCCGCACGTTCTCCTGGCGCACGACGACGCGGCAAGCTCCGCTACGGAGGTCGCCTCGCGCCCTGGCCTTGGCACCGGACGTCAAAGCAATGACAAGATCCTCGCCGTCTCGGCCCTGCACCGTGCCGGGCAGCAGGTTGGCGCGGCCGATGAAATGCGCCACGAAAGCGCTGGCCGGCGCACGATAGAGCGCCCGCGGCGAAGCCACCTGCTCCAGCCGGCCGCGATTCATCACCGCCACATGGTCGGCCATGCCCAGCGCCTCGCCCTGGTCGTGGGTGACGAACAGCGTGGTGATACCGACCTCCTGCTGCAGGCGCTTGATCTCGATGCGCATCTCATCGCGCAGCAGCGCATCGAGGTTGCTGAACGGCTCATCGAGCAGCAGCAGGCGTGGCTCGACCACCAGCGCGCGGGCCAGCGCCGTGCGCTGCTGCTGGCCGCCGGAGAGCTGCTTTGGTGCCCGCTCCGCCAGCCCGTCCAGGCGGACCATCTGCAGTGCCTTCTTCACGCGTGCGTCGATCTCGTTCCTTGCCACGCCTCGGCGCTGTAGGCCGAAGGCGACGTTCTGGGCCACGGTCATGTGCGGAAACAGCGCATAGGACTGGAACACCAGGCCGAGATTGCGCTTGTGCACGGCGACATCGGTGATGTCATCGCCACCCACGAAGATGCGCCCACCATCTGGCTCGATCAGGCCGGCCACCATGCGCAGCACCGTGGTCTTACCGCAACCGCTGGGTCCGACCAGCGACAGGAAGCTGCCCTCCGCCACCGACAGGCTGATGCCGTCGACGGCGGCGACAGATCCGTAGCGCTTGACCAGGCTGTCGAGGCGCAGGTCCGACATGCCCGCCCTTTAGCGCGCGATCTCGCGACCCCAGCGCTCGCTCCACGCCGGCAACAACCGGGCCGTCGTCTCCGGATCGGGGAAGTGCATGCGATCGACGGCGGCACCGTAGGGCAATGCCGCGGCCAGCTTGTCGTCGAGCTTGACGGTCTTGTTGACCGGACCGCCGTACTGCTTTTCCGCGAAGCACTTCTGGGTGTCCGCCGACAGCAGCTGGT
Organism: Vineibacter sp.; assembly: GCA_035279205.1. Lineage (GTDB taxonomy): Bacteria > Pseudomonadota > Alphaproteobacteria > Reyranellales > Reyranellaceae > Vineibacter. The sequence goes on along the minus strand of DATEIF010000772.1, from coordinate 15,708 downwards.
CGATGTATTTCTCGGCCAGCGCCTTGTTCTTGGCGCCTTCCGGCACCGACACGGTCGGCAGGATCCCGATCGCGCCCTCCTTGGGGAACGCGGTGGCCACCGACAGGCCCTTGGACGCGGCGGCGCCCACCCGGTCCGGATACCACACCGCGATCGCGATCTCCTCGCGCTCGAACAGCGGCACGACCTGGTCGGCCTGGCTGTACATCATCACGACATTGGGCTTCAGCTTCTTGATCGCCTCGAAGCCGGGATCGGTGTTGTCCTGCGAGCCGCCGTTGATCATCGACGCGGCGATCACGAAGTGGATGCCGGTGGTGCCGGAGATGTCGCCGATCGCCAGCTTGCCCTTGAACTCGGGCTTCCACAGGTCGTGCCACGAGGTCGGTGGCGTCTTCACCAGCTTGGGATTGTAGGCGAGCGCACTGGCGCCATACATCATGCCGACGAAGCGCTGATCCTTGTCCTTGGCGTTGTCATAGATGTCGCCGTAGTGCGTGAGCTTCGCCGTGTCGAGCTTGGACAGCAGCCCCTCGTTCTTGCCCTGGGTTGCGATCGCCAGATCCATGTAGGCGACATCGATCTCGGGCGATCCCTTGGTGGCGCGCAGCTTGGCGACGTTCTGCACCGAGCTGCCGAGCACGAACTTGACCTTGGCGCCGGTCGCCTTCTCGAACGGTGCCACGGCGCAGGCGCGTGTGTTGTCGGCGAAGGTGCCGCCGAAGATGCCGACCACCAGTTCCTGTGCCGCCGCACCCGATGCGGCGGCGAACACGATCGCGGCAATGCCTGCCGCTGCCCCCAAGCGCGTCATCGTCCCCTCCCGTTATTGCCTGCGGTCTATGCCGACGCAAAACCTATGCCGGGCCCCGGGGACGTTCAACGCTCAACGGCTGGGTCATCCATGCGCGCGCGGCGTGTCAGGACTGCCGCGCGCCCCACTCCATCAAACGCCGCATGAAGGCTTCGCAGGCCGTGATCTGCGACTTTAAGATGAACTCGTTGGGCTGATGCGCCTGCGCGATATCGCCCGGCCCGCAGATCACGGTCGGGATGCCGGCGGCACGAAAAATGCCGGCCTCGGTGCCGTAGGGCACGGCGTAGGTCCGATTGCCGCCGGTCCACTGCAGGGCCAGGGCTTCGGCTTCGCGGTTCTCCTCGGGCCGCAGACCATCGACGAACGAGCGCCGGTGCATATGGATGTTGGCGTCCGGGTGCTTGCGGCGCATCGCCGGCAGCAGGGTTTCGGCGATATAGGCCTCGGCCCGCCGCTGCACTTCCGTATGGTCGCCGCCCGGCAACGTACGATAGCCCCAGTTCATCACACATTCGCGCGCCAGGATGTTGCCGGCGGTGCCGCCATGGATCACGCCGACATTGATGGTGGTGTGGCCCGGCGTCATATCGATATCCGGCCGCGGGCGCGCCGCCAATTCCTCCTGGACGGTGTTCAGGAAGTGGATGAACTCGCCGGCGAAGTGCACGGCGCTGACACCCAGGTGCGTCATCGACGAATGCGCCTCCACGCCGGTGAACGTCGTGACCAGGCCGCCGCCCGCGTTCTGCGCGTTCACCACACCCATCATCGTGGGCTCGCCCACGATCACCGCCCGTGGCCGCTTCACGTTGCCCACCAGGCGTTCGACCAGCGAATGAGCGCCCAGACAGCCGATCTCCTCGTCATAGCTCAGCGCCAGGTGGATCGGCACCTTCATGCCGGCGCGCTTGAACTCCGGCAGCAGCGCCAACGCTACCGCCGAGAAGGCCTTCATGTCGGCTGTACCGCGGCCAAACAGCTTGCCGTCCTTCTCGACCATGCTCCAGGGGTCTGAGTCCCATGGCTGGCCGTCAACCGGCACGACGTCGGTGTGTCCCGACAGCACGATGCCGCCTTCGACGTCGGGACCGACCGTGGCGTAGAGGTTGGCCTTGGTCTTCTCCTCGTTGGGCACCAGGGTCGATTCGACGCCGTGCGCATCGAGGTAGTCGCGGACGTAGTCGATCAACGCCAGGTTCGAATTGCGCGACGTCGTGTCGAACGCCACCAGGCGCCGCAACATCTCAACCGAACTCACCACTTCAACCGACATGAAAAAGACTCCGAAAGTGTAAATCCCTTCTCCCCGCGCAGGCGGGGAGAATGTGCCCGAAGGGCGGATGAGGGGCTCTGCAGCGCCTCGCTCAGCACCAATCAACATGTGTCATGACCGCGAAGCCCCTCATCCGGCGCTTCGCGCCACCTTCTCCCCGCATACGCGGGGAGAAGGGAATTACTTCACCTTTACGAAGCGCAGCGGGAAGTAGTTGTCGGGCGACTGGTGCAGCTCGATGTTCTTGCGGGCGGCCCAGATGATCGCCTGCTGGTGCAGCGGGATGTACGCGTAGTCGGCCAGGTAGATCGCCGTCGCCTCCCGGATCATCTCGTCGCGTTTCTCCTGATCGATCTCCTGCTCGATCTTGTCGGCCAGCGCATCGAACTTGGGATTGCAGTAGCGGCCGTTGTTGGTCTGGCCCTTGCGCCGATCCAGGTTATAGCACTGGATCAGCTGCTCGAAGACGTTGTGCACGTCGTAGGTCGAGCCCGGCGACCAGCCCAGCATGTACATGTTGATGTTGGGCACCGGATTGGCGGTCTGCAATGCGATCTTGGCGAAGAATTTCAGCCGCGTCTGTGCCAGCAGGTTCACCTTGATGCCGGCCTTGGCCAGCATCGACACCGCCGCCTGGCAGATCTTCTCGTCGTTGACGTAGCGGTCGTTGGGGCAGTCGAGGCTGATCTCGAAGCCGTCGGGATAGCCCGCCTCGGCCAGCTTCTTTTTCGCCTCTTCCGGTCTCAGCACCGGCGGCCGCTTGTCGAGATCCTTGACGTAGCCGTTGATGCCGGGCGCCACCATCAATGCCGTCGGATAGGACTGGCCGCGCATCACGGTGCGCTTGATGAGGTCGACATCGATCAGGCGGTAGATGATCTCGCGGACCCGCTTGTCCTTCAGCGGGTTGCGGCCCTTGATGTTGGATTCGGGCAGTTCATCACGCAGATGGTCGAAGCCGAAATACACGACCCGCGTCTCGGGCCCCTCGATGACCTTGAGGTTGGCATCGCGCTTGAGGCCCTCGGTGTCCTGCGGCGGCACCTCGTACATCATGTCGATGTCGCCGGCTTTCAGCGCCGCCACGCGCGTCGCCGGATTGGCGACCACCGAGAAGATCACCTCGGTGAGATTGTGCTCGGGCTTGTCCCACCAATTGGGATTGGGCACCAGGATCGTCCGCTCGCCCGCCTTGCGGTCCTTGAGCATGAACGGGCCGGTGCCGTTGGCGTTGCGCGAGGCGTAGCTCTCTTCATTCTTGCGCAGATCGGCTGGCACCGCGGTGTTGTTCTTTTCGCACCAGGCCTTGGACATGATGCCGAACTGGGCGAACTTCTGGTCGAGCAGCGGATCAGGATACTTGGTCTCGAACTCGACCCGGGTATCGCTGATCTTTACCGCTTCCTTGACCGAGGCGAAGTACGAGATGATTCCCGAGTTGACGTGGTTGGCGCGCCCAAAGGAGAAAACCACGTCGTCGGCGGTGAACTTCGAGCCGTCATGGAAGGTCACACCAGGCCGCAGCTCGAAGAACCAGCGCGTCGGCGACACCTTGCCCCATTTGACGGCCAGCGCCGGTTCGAGCTTGAGATTCTTGCCGCGGCGCAGCAGGCCTTCATAGATGTTGGCGTTGAACTGCAGCAGAAATGTTTCGTTACGCGCGTAGGGATCCATCGAATTGGTGTCGCCGGCATTGGCCCAGCGGAAGGTCTTGGCTACAGCCGGTACGCTGACGGTGAGGCTGATGCCGGCCAGCGCCGAAGCGACGCCCAGTGCCAGACCCCATCGTCGTAGCAACTCACGCTTCCTCATCACGCACTCTCCCAATCCTCGCCGTCACCCCCTGGCGCGGCCAAGCGACGACGATGGCACTCCCACACCGTGCGATCAATGCCGGGTCGCGGCCCTATCATGGCTCGCACGTCGCAGGTCGTGCTTTGATTGGCCCCTCATGTCTCACGGGAGGACGGCGGATGAATCGTCTGGACGGCAAGGTGGCGCTGATCTCCGGGGCCGCGCGCGGCATCGGAGCTGAAACCGCGCGGCACATGGTGCGCGCCGGCGCCAAGGTGGTGATCGGCGATGTGCTCGACGAACCGGGCCGGCAGACCGTGCGGGCGCTCGAGGCCGACGGCGGCGGCGCGTTCTACACCCATCTCGACGTGACCAGCACGGACGACTGGAACGCCGCCGTGGCCCAGGCGACGTCGCGGTTCGGTGGCCTCGATATCCTGGTCAACAACGCCGGCGTATTCATCGGCCGCGGCATCGAGGAAGCCAGCCTGGCCGATTGGCAGAAGCTGTGCAGCGTCAACCTCACCGGCGTCTTCCTCGGGACCAAGCTCGCCATGCCGGCGCTGCGCGAACGCGGGCAGAAGAGCGCGCACGGCAGCGCGATCGTCAACCTGGCATCGATCGCGGGCCTGGTCGGCTCGCAGCTCGATCCACTCTATTCCATGACCAAGGGCGGCGTGACCACCTTCACCAAATCGGCGGCGCTGGAGTTCGCGCGCAAGGGCTACCGCATTCGCGTTAACTCGATCCATCCCGGCGTCATCGAGACCGACATGGGCGCGCAGACCTTCGTCGCCCGCGCCGAGCGCATGAGCACCAACGATGTCGATGCAGCGCGTCAGCTGTCGCAGGCGACCCACCCCATCGGCCGGCTGGGCACGCCGGCCGACATCGCCAACGGCATCGTCTTCCTCGCGTCCGACGATGCTGGCTTCATGACCGGCGCTGGTCTCGTGGTCGATGGCGGCTTGACGGCGCAGTAGCGCGCCAACGCCAACTTGATTCACGCGCGGGAATAACGCCACCGCGTCGCCGCGAATCAGTCCTTGATTGGACGCAAAGGCCGTGTTGAGTCGATGCGTGCCGTTGTTTCCGGTAGCAGACATCGTCTGCGCCGGGATCTTGCCAAGGAGGTTCGTATGCGTTGGCTCATCCTTCCCGCTCTTGCTGCCGGCCTCGTCGGCTGCGTGCAGGATCGCGGCGGCTACTACGACGGGCCACGCGGCGGCTACTATGACCCGCCGCCACGCTCCTCCTATCCACAGTCGCGCTGGGATAGCGGTGGCGGCGACCAGTGCCCCTTCCGCACCCGGCGCGGCACGGTCACCGGCTACAAGCCTCAGGGCAAGGACCGCTGCTGCGTCATGACCCGCGAGGGCGAATCCTGCCAGCGGCTGGAGTAGCCACCGGCCCTAGGCGTCGAGGGCGGTGCGGATGGCACGCGCAAAGCCGGTCCGGGTGAACGGTTTGGTAATGAACGTCACGTCGGGATCGAGTGTCACCTGCCCGCCGGCATCGCCGGCGTAGCCGGACATGTACGCAAGCTTCACCTCAGGCCGACGCGTGCGAGCCACCCGCGCAACGTCCGGACCGCTCATGCCGCCGGCCAGCATCACATCGGTCAGCAGCAGCTTGATTTCCGCCGACGCGTCCAGCACCGCCAGCGCGGCCGGACCGTCGGCGGCTTCGATTACCCTGTAGCCAAGCCCATCCAGCATGGTGACGGCGAGGCGGCGGACATCGTGGTTGTCCTCCACCACCAGGACGGTTTCACCCAGGCCACGCGAGACCGGCTCGGACGACACCTTGATGCCGGTGCCGACGCTCACGGTCGGCGCCTCCGGCAAGTAGAGGGTCAGCGTCGTGCCGCGGCCGGGCGCGCTGTCGAGCTGGATGTGGCCGCCCGACTGCTTGACGAAGCCGTAGACCATCGACAGGCCCAGCCCGGAGCCCTTGCCGATCTCCTTGGTGGTGAAGAATGGCTCGAAGGCGTGCGCCCGCACGTCGTCCGGCATGCCAGTCCCGGTGTCGGCGATCGAGATCGCGACATAGCGGCCCCGCCGCGCCTCGGGATGCTGCCGGATATAGGCGTCGTCGAAATCGAGATTGTCGGCGGCGATCCGCAGGCGCCCGCCTTGCGGCATGGCATCGCGCGCATTCAACGCCAAGTTCAGGATCGCATTTTCAAGCTGTCCGCGGTCGATCATCACGCTGCGCAATGCGGGCGCCAGCCGCAGGTCGATCGCGATGTTCTCCCCCAGGGTGCGCCGTAGCAGGCCGGCCAGCTCCTCGATCAGCGCATGGACGTCGGTGCGGCGTGGCGACAGAGTCTGGCGGCGGGCGAACGCCAGCATCTGGCTGGTGAGCTCGGCGCCCCGCTCCGCCGCCCGCAGCGCATCGCCGGCGCGTATCGACACGTCATCGTCGTCGCTTCGATCCAGCACGAACTCGAGGTTGGTCATCACGACCTGGAGCAGATTGTTGAAGTCGTGCGCCAGGCCGCCGGTCAATTGGCCGACCGCTTCCATCTTTTGGGCGTGGGCAAGCTGCTCCTCGATCGCGATGCGGTCGGTCACGTCGCGCATGATGCTGGCGAATCCCGGCGGCACGCCATCGCTGTCGCTGTCGATGCGCGATATCACGACGTCGGCCCAGAACAGGCTGCCATCCTTGCGCGCGCGCTGCTCGCGACCGGCGTAGCGGCCGCTCTCGCGCGCGGTGCGCAGGGCGGCCGCGGGGGCGCCGACCTTGATCCGCGGCGGCGGCCAAAAGGCCCGATGTGACTGGCCGATGATGTCGTCGGCCTCGTAGCCGGTGATCTGCCGGGCGCCCTCGTTCCAGCTGGTGACGTTGCCGTCTGGATCTAGCATGATGATGGCGTAGTCACGGGCCCCGTCCACCAGCAGGCGGAAACGCCGTTCACTCTCGCGCAACGCCAGCTCGAAGCTGATGCGCTCGGTCACGTCGGTGCGCACGCCGACCAGGCCGCCGCTGGGCGTGCGCTGGTCGCTGACCATCAGCCAGCGACCGTCCGACAACTGATGCAGCTGCGGCTCCTCGGGCGGGCTGTGGAACTGCTGGAGCCGCGCCTGGACCCAGGCCTCGGGATCGCTCCGTGCCAGCGGATCAACGACGTAATTCTTCTCGACGCACCCACGAATGATCTGCTCGAAGGTTGTACCTTGGAGATTGGGCACATCCTTGAGGTAGGAATAGGCCTCGATGTATTTCTGATTGCACAGCACCAGCTTGCCGTCGGGATCGAAATACACGAAGCCGTCGGACGTGCTCTCGATCGCCTCGGTCAGCATGGCCTGGATGTTGACGCGGTCCGACAGGTCGCGGATGGCGCCGATGAACCGGCGACGGCCATCCAGCATGAGCTCGCCGATCACCAGGTCGATCGGGAACGTGGTGCCGTCCTTGCGCTCGCCGGAGACCTCGATGCCGCCGCCACCGATGACCCTGGCGATGCTGGTCTCCCGGTAGCGCGCCAGGTAGAGGTCGTGTCGCGAGCGGAACGGTTCAGCCATCAACAGCTTGACGTTGCGGCCGATCAGCTCGTCGCTGCCATAGCCGAACATCGACGTTGCCGACCGGTTGACACGTTCGATGGTTCCATCCTCGTCGATCACCACCAGCCCGTCCACGGTCGCATCCATGATCGCCTGGGCGTGCCGTTCGCTCTCCTGCAATCGGCGCTCATCACGCTTGCGCTCGGTGATGTCCACACGCACGCCGACGATGCCCCCGTCGGCAGTCGCATGCTCGCTGATGCGGTACCAGCGGCCGTCGGCCAGCGCCTGCTCGAAGGGCGGGCCGGGCTGGCGATGCGCGCGCAGCCGCTGCGCCAGCCATTCCTCTTCACGGCCGACGGCGTCGGGATAGGCGCCGCTTTCAAGCCCCGGACGCAGGATCTGCTCGTAGGTGGTCCCTGCCGTCAACAGGTGAGCGACGTTGCGGAAATACTCCCGGTACTTCCGGTTGGCCGCCACAAGATGATCGTTCTTGTCGAACAGGATGAACGCATCGGGTAGCGAATCGATGGCGTCGGCCAGATGCTGGCGATTGACGGCAGCCTCGGCCTGGGCCAGGCGCAGCCGCTCGACATGTCGCGCCAGCAGCGCCGTCGCGCCCAGAACGAGTGCAATACCAACAGCGGCGCCGATGCCCTTCCACCAGGTACTATTACGCCACGCGGCCAGGTAGTCGGCATCCAGCGCCGAGGCCGAAACGATCAACGGCCAGTCCTTGAGCGTGCGATAGACCGTGGTGCGCGTCCCGCCGTCGACCAGGATTTCGCGGAACGAGCCCGTGTCGGACCGAGCCAGCGCGTCGGCAAACGGCGGGCCCCATTGCACGGTACGATCGGCCCGATGGTTGTCGGCAGGATACTGGGCCAGCATGGCACCGTCGCGCCGCCACAGGGCAATGGTGCTGCGCGCCTCATCGACGACCGCACGATACGTGGCGTCGAAACCGGCCGCCTGGATCGTTGCCGAGACGATGCCGACCGGTTGTCCACCCCCATCCGTCAGGAGCAGGCTGACGGCCATCACGGGCACTTCGGATGCGCCGATCCGCTGCGGCAGCGATATGGTGGGCCATCCGTCCTTGCGCGCGAGCGCGCTGTGCAGCACCGGCTCGGATAGCGTGGTTCCGACGGCCGCGGCATCGCGCGCGGCATGAACGATCTTGCCGTCAGGGCGTGCAATCAGGATGTCGGACAGCGCGGTGGCCCCGTCCAGCCGCTCTCGCAGCAGGCGTCGGACCGTGGCATCGCCGGCCTCGCCGACAAGGGATTGGCTCGGCAGAAAATCGCGCGCGGCGCGCAGAACCAACGCCGCCTCGCCGAGGACGTGCGCGGCGTGCTCGCTCAGGCTGCGAGACGCGGACTGAAGGCGCCGCAGCGTCGTATCTTCCGCCTGCCGACGCTCGGCGGAAGTATGGAGTAAGAAGGTCAGTCCCAGGACAGTGGCAGCGAGTACACCGCACACCACGACAATCAGGCGTAGCCTCATGACCTCATGTCGATGCGTCCCGCGCCTTGGGCGCGCGGGCGCCGATCTTAAGCGCAGAGCGCCAAGCTCGCACGCCCTCGGACAGGATCGAGGCTCGATTCGGCGCCGAATTTGACTCGACGGCCGAGGGATGCCTCTCGCCTTCCAGGACCAGGCCAATGGGCCACATCGCACTTGTCCACGCGCGTCGCAGAGCGCGGGAGGTCGAGATCGTCGGGTTTTCGTCCATGTCGATGCTCGATCGGATGCTGCCTGATGGATAACGCCAAATCACCGTCAAAATCGCGGCAATTAAGGTTCGTCTTGGACCGATGGGAGTATCTCGGATATGACGCCAAATGGCAATATATTTTCTTTTATATACAGCATATTACAGCAGATCTTTGAGCAAAATTAAGCGTACGCTCACGGCTTGTCAGTTCACAAAATGGTTCCAAACTGTCACACCTTAATTTCCCTGTTAGATTAGAAAATCATTATAATATATTGAATCATAATATATAAATATTATCATATCCAGTGAATGCATCGACTTTGATTTTCACACTCAATTCACATCAGCGACGACGCGACGTCCGGTTTTCGTCAAAGAAAGATCTCGGAAACGGCGGTTCAGCCGGTGCAGATGACCCGTCTGCACGCCCCTCGTGGCGGTTTACGCCGATTTGCACGCGCGCTTTTCACGACCGCGAAGAACGCGGCCCGTTGGTTGCGGCCCCAATCAGGGCCTGCCGGATCGGATGACTGTTACGCGCGGATCGCTTCTTCGACGTCGCGCAGCCGATCCTTGCCGAAGAAGATCTCGTCCCCGACAAAAAAGGTCGGCGACCCGAACGTACCCCGCGCCACCGACCGCTGGGTGCTGGCCATCAGCCGATCCTTCACGTCCTGGCTCTGCACCAGCTCGAACAGCTGGCCGGTCGGCAACCCCGACTCATCGAGCGCGGCGCGCAGCACGTTGGGGTCGTCCATCTTCTTCGGCTCGGCCCACATGTGGCGATAGATCTCGTCGACATACCGCTCGAAGATTCCCAAGGTCTGGGCCGCCACGGCGCCGCGCATCAGCATCAGCGTGTTCACCGGGAAGAACGGATTGTGCGCGTAGCGGGTAATGGCATACCGCCGCAGAAAGCGGGTCATCTCGAGCCGCTCGTACTCCGGCTTGTTCTTGATACCGGCCAGGCTCTCGGCCGGCGAGCGATTGCCGGTCAGCTTGAAGACGCCGCCCAGCAGGATCGGCACATAGTCGAATTTGGCGCCGGTGCGTTTTTCGATATCCGGAATGACCAAATGGCTGAGGTAGGCGTTCGGGCTACCAAAATCGAAGTGGAACTCCACGGTCGGCATGGCGCTCACCATTTCTCGCCAAAGGGTCGGATTTCCTGCTCGAACGTCCAGGCGTCGCGCGGCTGCTTGTAAAGCTGCCAGTACGTCTCGGCAACGGCCTCCGGCCGCATGAGACGGCCAGGCTCGAGGTTCTGCAGCGCCGCCTCCCCTTCGCGTTCCTTGATGCGCTCGCGCACCCACGCGGTATCAACACCCGAGTCGATGACGAGATGGGCGACGTGGATGTTCTTCGGCCCCAGCTCGCGCGCAGCACTCTGGGCCATGGCGCGCAAACCGGCCTTGGCGGCGGCGAAGGCAGCATAACCGATGCCGCCACGCAGGCTGGCCGTGGCACCGGTGAAGAAGATGCTGCCCTGGCCGCGCGGCACCATCAGGCGCGCCGCCTCGCGGCCGGCCAGGAAGCCGGAATAGCAGGCCATTTCCCAGACCTTGCGAAAGACCCGCTCCGTCGTATCCAGCAGCGGGAAATTGACGTTGGCGCCGATGTTGAAGATACAGACGTCCAGCGGTGCCTGTCGGTCAGCCTCCTGCAGGAAGGCCGTGATGTCCTCCTCCTTCCGCGCATCGAGCGAGCGCGCGACGATCCGGCCGCCCTTGGCTTCGACCTCGGCCACCAGCGGCGCGAGCTTGTCGCCGTTACGGCGCCCGGCAAAAATCGTGAACCCCTCCGTCGCGAACTTCTTGGCGATGGCGGCGCCGATAAAGTCCCCAGCGCCGATCACGGCGGCTGTCGCATGGCGGTGTTCCAACGCTTCCTCCATCGGGTGGTTTAACGCGGGCGCTGCGTCCCTTGTTGGCGGCGATCATGAGTGTTGTTTTTGAACTCGTCAACCAAAGCAACGACGAGCAATGCACGTGCCCCTGTGAGAAAAACTAAACTGGCTTCATCCGCCGGCGCGCGCACGCGCCGTTCGCCGCGCGGCAGGCACATCCACGCCCGGCGGCGTATGGCGGCTGCTGGTCGCACCGGGACCGGGATGCACATGCACCTCGCGAGGGTCGAGCGGCTCGCCGCACTGCGAGCACACCATGACAGGATCGAAGTCCTTGCCGCAGCGGTCGTGGCGGTGCAGCAGCGGCCGTCCGCCCCTCTTTTCCGAGACGTGGATATCGCCCCAGTGCACCAGCGCCATGATGACGGGATAAAGATCGAGTCCCTTGGGCGTCAGCCGGTATTCATAGCGCAGCGGCCCCTCCTGATAGGGCACCTTGGCCAGGACGAACTTGGCGACCAGCTTTTTCAGGCGGTTGGCCAGGATCGGCCGCGTGATGCCCAGGCGCGCCTGGAAATCCTCGAAACGACGGACACGCAGGAAGCAATCGCGCAGGATCAGCAACGTCCAGCGGTCGCCGATAACGGATAACGTGCGCGTCAGGGAGCACGCTTCCTCGTCCAGTTTGTTCCACTGCATGGCAATCTCCGACCCGCGCGCCGCACTGCGTTCCGTTATGAAACGGCTACAACGGAATCATCAACGGCCGCGTCAACGCAAGAAAGCATTTTTCATCGTGTTACCCAGCGATGTTCAAGCGGAAACGGCTGGGAGTCCGAACAAACCCGTCCGTGACAGTATAAAAACAGAACTTATGCACACTCTGGCCATGAATCCTCGGAGATTGCAGTTTTGCCGGCCGGTCGCCAAGCTGGGCATTCCTAACATCGCCCTCGTGGAAAGGATCGAGCATGGCGGGACCGCGTCCCCTCTCCTCCAGCTTGTCGCTGGCAGCAGCATCCAGCATCGCCGATAGCGTCATTACCCTTGCCCGCGAAGAGAAGCTGCTGCCACTGGTCGTGGCGGTGCTTGATTCCGCGGGATCGCTGGTGGCCTACAAGCGCGAGGACGGCGCCGGCCTGCTGCGCTTCGACATCGCGACCGGCAAGGCCTGGGGCGCGCTCGGCATGGGCCTGTCGTCACGCACGATCCGCGACCGGATGAAGGACAACCTGGGCTTCCAGAACGCGCTGGCGGCCGCATCCGGCGGCCGTTTCGTGCCGGTGCCTGGCGGCGTGCTCATTCTCGATGCCAACGGTGCGGTCATCGGCGCCGTCGGCATCAGCGGCGATACGTCGGACAAGGACGAGTACTGCGCCATCACGGCCATCCAGCGCGCCGGCTTCGCTTCCGATCCGCCGCAGCCGCACCCGAACTGGCGGGGATAGCGACTGTGACCATCATCATCGCCGCGTCGCTGATCTGCCTGGCCGCGATCGGCGCAGCGCACGCGCAGGACCGGACGATCGTGACGCTCGGCACGGCGACACCCGGCGGCGGCTTCCCTGTCTACGGCGATGCCGTGGCACAGACCATCAACGAGACCGATCCGTCGCTATCGGTACAGCCGCGCAACACCAAGGGCAGCGCCGAAAACATACCGCTGCTGGAAGCCGGCAGCCTGGACATTGCCCTGGTACAAGGCGAGGCCGCGTTCGAAGCACTGAACGGTGTCGGCCGGCCGCCGGCCAACCTGCAGATCCTGGCGGCCATGTACGCCACCGCCGGCATGTTCGTCGTGCGCGCCGACAGCCCCTACCACACCATCCATGATCTGGTCGGCCAGAAGGTGGCTTTCGGCGCGCGCGGCTCCGGCCTCGTGATCCTGGCGCGCTATACGCTCGACGGCATCGGGCTGAGCCAGGACCGCGATTTCCAGGCGATCTACCTGGACCGCGCCGGCGATGGGCCGGCCATGGTGCTGGATGGTCGCGCCGCCGCGCTGTGGGGCGGCGGTACGGGCTGGCCGGGCTTCACGACCATGGCCGGGAGTGAACCGGGCGCGCGTTTCATCACGCCGAGCGCCGACGACATCGCCCGCATCCTCGCCAAGCACACCTTCCTGCGCCCGCTCGCGACACCGGCCAACAGCTACCCCAAGCAGGATCGCGACCTGCGTTCGGTCGGCTCCTGGAGCTTCATCATGGCGCGGCCGACATTGGACGATGATGTCGCATTCCGGCTCATCCGTGCCCTGCATCGTGGTGAGGCCGCCCTCGCCGGCCGTCTGCCGCAAGCCCGCGAGACAACGGCAGCCAACACCGTGACGGCCGTGCCGCGCGCCGACCTGCTGCATCCGGGCGTCGCCCGGTACCTGCGCGACCAGGGCCTTTTGCGCTAGGCGCGACCCAGCCCCGCTGCGTCGGCTGCTGGCCTGCGCGCACGCCGCGCCGTACGTTGGCATCGCTATCAGCCCCTCATCGGCCACTAAGAGGTCTTTTCATGAATGTCGTCGCCAAAACCGAAGCCGGTGATCTCGGCCTGTCCGCACCGCGGCTGGACCGCATCCGCCAGTGGACGCAGGCACAGGTCGACCAGAAGCGGCTGGCCGGCCTCATCACGATCGTGAGCCGCCGCGGCCAAGTGGCGCTGATGCAGACCAGCGGCAAGGCCGACCTGGCGCGCGACAAGCCGATGCGGCCGGATACGATCTTCCGCATCTATTCGATGACCAAGCCGCTCACCAGCGTCGCCATCATGATGCTGTACGAGGAAGGCCGCTTCCAGCTCGACGACCCGATCACGCGCTTCCTGCCCGCATTCAAGAACATGCGCGTCTACATCTCGGGTTCTCGCGGCAAATATGACAGTGAGCCGGCGCAGCGCGACATCACCTTCCGCGACCTGCTCTCGCACACCTCGGGATTGACCTACGGCTTCATGGAGGCCACGCCGGTCGATGCCATGTACCGCGAGGCTGGCGTCGACTTCCAGACGTCCAAGGCCAGCCTCAAGGAGGTGGTGGAGACCGCCGCCAGCCTGCCCCTGATCGCGCAGCCGGGCAGCGAATGGAATTACAGCATCTCGACCGACGTGCTGGGTTATCTCGTCGAGGTGATCTCGGGCCAGCCGTTCGAGACGTTCCTGCGCGAGCGCGTGATTGCGCCGCTGGGCATGATCGATACCACCTTCCACGTTCCGGCCGACAAGGTCGAACGTTTCGCCGCCAACTACAGCCCCGACGAGAATGGCGGCCTCAAGCAGATCGAAGATCCGCAGAAGAGCCGGTTCCTGGCCCCGCGCCTGTGCTCCGGCGGCGGTGGCCTGCTGTCGACGGCGGGCGACTACATGCGCTTCTGCCAGATGATGCTGAACAAGGGCGAGCTGGACGGCGTGCGCCTGCTGGGCCGCAAGACGGTCGAGCTGATGACCAGCAATCACCTGAAGGGCGACATGGCCGACATGGGCCAGCCGCGCTTCAGCGAGTCGACCTACACCGGCGTCGGTTTCGGCCTCGGCTTCTCGGTGATGCTCGATCCGGCCAAGGCGCAAATCCTCGGCACGCCGGGCGAGTATGCCTGGGGCGGCGCCGCCAGCACTGCGTTCTGGATCGACCCGGCCGAGCAGATGTACGTGGTCCTGCTCACGCAGCTGATGCCGTCATCGAGCTACCCGATCCGCCGCGAGCTGCGCGTGCTGAGCTACCAGGCGATCGTGGATTGAGTTCCCTCCCTCACACAGTGGGGGAGAACGAGTACCGGGAATCGCTGGTCGCTGACACGTGTCATCCCTCGTTACGCTCGGGATGACAGTCGCGCTCATCGTCCACCGATCCTATGCCGCCTGCTCCTGCTGCGCGGTCGGTGCTTCGCCTGCCACGGTGGTGCGGCGCATGTCGCGCACCTCGCCGGTTTCATTGTAGCGCCGCGCACGGTGCATGGTCTGGCGGTTGTCCCACATGACCAGGTCGTACTGCCGCCATTGATGCGCGTGGACGAACTCGCGCTGCGTCGCATGCTCGATCAGGTCGCGCAGAAAGGCGCGCGCTTCCGGCATCGGCCAGCCCACGATCGTGCCGGCATGCGAGGCCAGGAACAGCGACTTGCGTCCCGTCACCGGATGCGTGCGCACCAGGCTCTGCCGCACCGGCTTGAACGTGATGCGCTCCTCTTCCGTGAACTCGCCGAAGCCCAGCTGGCCGCGCGAATAGATCAGGGAATGCTCACAAATCAGATCCTCGATCTCGGCCTTGGTGGCGCTATCCAACGCATCGTAGGCGGCGCGCATGTCGGCGAATTCGGTGTTGCCGCCGCTTGACGGCACCGCGCGTCCCGACAGCAGCGAGTACTTCGCCGGGATGGCGCGGAACGAACTGTCCGAGTGCCACAGGCGATTGCCGAGGTTGAACATCCGCCGCCGATCGTCGCGCTCATAGATCTTGTTGTCGGGGTCGAGATTGGAGATGTCGGCCAACTCGACGCTGATGCGCCGCTCGTTGATCTTGGTGATGTTGCCGCCGATGGCCAGCTCGATCTGACCGAAATTGCGGGTAAAGGCGACCTGCTGCTGGTCGGTGATGTCCTGATCATGGAAGACCAGGACGGCGTAGCGGTCCATGCCGGCCTCGATGGCCGCGACCTCGTCCGGCGTCAGCGGCTCGCGCAGGTCGACGCCCGCGACTTCACCGACAAAAACGGAGTGCAACTGGCGAATGGTGACGCTCATGGGTTCACTCTTCGGCAA
>DATEIF010000771.1:0-8718 GCA_035279205.1 Vineibacter sp. | reverse complement strand
ACGCGGATCGAGCCGTTGGTGTCGGAGCCCAGCGCCAGCGGCACCAGGCCGCCGGCCACGGCGGCACCGGAGCCACCCGACGAACCGCCGGTCATGCGCGTGGGATCGCGTGGATTGCACGACGGGCCAGCATGCGCATTGCGGCCGGTGAAGTCGTAGGCGTACTCGCCCATGTTGAGGCCACCGACCAGGATCGCGCCGGCGGCCTCCAGGCGCCGCACCAACGTGGCGTCGCGCGCGGCGGGCGGGTTGTCGGCGTTGATCCTGGAACCGGCCAGGGTCGGCAGGCCTGCGATGTCGATCAGGTTCTTCACCGCAAACGGCACGCCCGCCAAGGGGCCGACCGTCTTGCCGGCTGCTATGGCGCTGTCGATGGCGGCCGCCCTTTGACGGGCGCGACCAGCGACCACTGATGTGAACGCGTTATAGGTCTCGTCCAGGGTATCGATGCGCTGCAGCACCTGCTCGACCACCGCAGCCGCCGTCGCCTTGCCGGTGGACACCGCCATCGCGATGGCAGCCGCCGTCGTGTCCTTGTCGATGGTGCTCACGGCCGGAACACCGGCGCGTTGATCAGGTCGTCAGGCAACTCCTCGCCCAGCGCCTGGGCTGCCACCTGTGCCGTGCGCTCGAAGTTCGCGATCACCGAGTCGCGGTACTGCGGGTCGATCGGCACGCCGACTACCTGCGCCATGACGTCCACATAGGCGCCGACGTCCGGTTTGCTGGAATCACTCATTGCGACTTCCTTTAGCTGACAGTTCATAGACAGTAGCGCAATGCAACTCACTATGCCAATCACGGCATCGGGAGGTCATTGCCGATTCGTTTGAACAACGCGGTGGTGACGCGGCGAGCGAACGCCTCGTCGACAGCGGCATGTCCCAGCAGCAGGCGATACCAGATCGCGCCGAAGACGAAATCGAGGGTGATATCGATATCGACGTTCTTGCGGATCTCCCCGGTCTTCATGCCGTGCTCAAGCAGCCGGCGCCCGTCCGCACGCCGCGGTTCGATGACCTTGTCTCGCACAAGGCGTGCCAACGCCGGATCGTTCTGCGCCTCGGCAACGAGGCTGCGCAACGTGTTGCTCCAGCCCGCATCCTTCAGGCGTTCCACGGTCTGATTGAGATAGGCGGCAAACGCCTGACGCACCTTCTTGCCGCTGGGCTCCAGCGCCGCCGGCGCCAGCCCCTCCATATAGAGATCGAGCAGCAGCGCACCCTTGCTTGGCCAGCGCCGGTAGATCGACGTCTTGGCGACGCCGGCCCGCAGCGCGACCCCCTCGATCGAAAAACCGCCATAGCCCGCCTCGTGCAGAAGGCGGTTGGCGGCCCGCAGGATCGCACGATGCGTGGCTTCGTCACGCGGCCTGCCGGGCCGGGCCGCGGGCTTGGTGGTCATCCAGGTCCCTCCGAAACGCGGCGAGACTAGCCCGATTGACAATCGGATCGCACCGTATTCTTATTATCGATACGCATCGTATCGTTTATGAGAATGCCGTCATGACCTTCCTCGCGACGATCAAGCAGGACCACGGCGCCCTGATCGCGATCCGCCGCGACCTGCATGCCCATCCGGAGCTGGGCTACGAGGAGGTGCGGACATCGGCCATCGTCGCCGACCAGCTGCGGGCACTCGGCCTGGAGGTCCACACCGGCATCGGCCGCACCGGCGTTGTGGGCGTCCTGCGCGGACAACGCTGCGACAGTAACAAGGCCATCGGCCTGCGCGCCGACATGGATGCGCTGCCGATCACCGAGGCCAACGGCTTCGCGCACAAGTCGCGGCATCCCGGCCGCATGCATGGCTGCGGCCATGACGGCCACACCACGATGCTGCTGGGTGCCGCGCGGCACCTGGCGGCCACGCGGGCATTCAACGGCACCGTCGTTTTCATCTTCCAGCCCGGCGAGGAAGGCCACGCCGGCGCGCGCGCCATGATCGAGGACGGGCTCTTCACCCGCTTTCCGGTCGATGCCGTGTTCGCGCTGCACAACTGGCCCTCAATGCCGCCGGGCACGGTCGGCCTGACGCGTGGCCCGATGATGGCCGGCATCGACCGCTTCGAGCTGACGATCGAAGGCGTCGGCGGCCATGGCGCCCACCCGCACCAGGCGAACGACCCGATCATCGTGGCAAGCCAGCTCATTACGGCGCTTCAGACCATCGTCAGCCGCAACGTCAACCCGTTGCAGAGCGCGGTCGTGAGCCTGCATTCCCTGCAGGCCGGCGCGCCTTCGGCGCTGAGCGTGATCCCGGCCGAGGTCCGGATGTCGGGCATGGTGAAATGGTACGCGCCTGCGGTACAGGAAACCGTCCAGCGCCGGCTCATGGAAATCGCCCACGGGATCGGCCTCGCCTTCGGCGCCACGGCGCGGCTCGACTACACGCCGCTCTATCCGCCCACCATCAACACGCCCGTCGAGGCGGAAGCCGTCATGCGGGTCGCCGCGCGCCTGCTCGGACCCGAGCATGTCGTGCAGGACCTGGAGCCGAGCATGGGCTCCGAGGACTTCGCCTTCATGCTGCGCGAAAGACCGGGCGCCTACTTCCGGCTCGGCCAGGGCGGCGCGGACGGCTGCTTCCTGCACAGCCCGACCTACGACTTCAACGACGACGTGCTGCCGATCGGCGCCGCGATGTTCGTCGGCCTCGTCGAGGACCAGATGCCGTTGCCCGGTCGCTGACACACCTGTCATCCCGAGCGGGGCGAGGGATCTCCTGCGAGCGACGCACGGTGCGCCATTCGCGGGAGATCCCTCGCTGTGCTCGGGATGACAACCTCTAAAGTGCATCCTCCAGCACTGAGAGCGCGGCATCGAGCGCTTCGAAGCCCTCGGCGAGTTCGTCGCGTCTGATGGTGAGCGGCGGCGCGATCATAGCGATGTTGTAGCGACCATAGGCGTGTACGCCGCGCCGCAGCAGCTCGCCATAGAACAGGCGCATCGGTGCCGAACCCGACGGATGATGCCAGGCGACCAGGGGTTTCTTGGTCGCACGATCCGTCACCAGTTCCAGGCCGAACAGCGCGCCCAGCCCGCGGACGTCGCCGACGATGGCATGGCGGTCCTGCAGGTCGCCCAGCCCCTCGCGCAGCCAGCCTTCGATCTCCAGCGCCCGGTCGAACAGCCCCTCTTCCTGATAGACCTTCAACGCCGCCAGACCCGCAGCGACGGACAGCACATGGCCGGCATGGGTATGGCCGACGTCGAACAGGTTGTCGTCGAAGAAGGCAGCGACCTGCTCGCGCACCATCACGCCGCCGAGCGGCGTGTAGGACGAGCTGGCGCCCTTGGCGAAGCTCAGCAGGTCGGGCGCGACGCCCAGCCGGATGGCGGCGAACGGCCGACCGACCCGTCCGAAGCCGGTCATCACCTCGTCGAATACCAGCAGGATGCCATGCCGGTCGCAGATCCGGCGCAGGCCCGCCAGGTACCCGTCCGGGTAGACCACCAGGCCGCTGGAGCCGGTGACGGGCTCGACGATGATGGCCGCCACGTTCTCGGCGCCCTCGTGCGAGAGGACTCGCTCGATGTGCTCCAGCGCGCGGTCGGTCTCCTGTTCGGACGTCTGGGCGTGGAACGGCGAGCGGTAGGGATACGGCGCGAAGAACCGAACGATGCCCGGGATGCTTGGAAACGGATCGCGCCAGCGGTCCACGCCGGTGAGCGCGCTGCCGCCGATCGTGCTGCCATGGTACGAGCGATAGGCGCTGAGCACCTTGGGTCGCCGCGTCACCAGGCGCGCGATCTTGATGGTGTCGTCGTTGGCTTCGGCGCCGCCGCAGGCGTAGTGGATGCGCGCGCCCTCCGCCCACGGCGCGATCCGCGATAGCGCCTCGGCATATTCGGCGCGCACGTCGTTGAAATAGCTGGAGGCGGCCCAGCACAGGCGGTCGGCCTGCGCCTTCAAGGCCTCGATGACTTTCGGATGGCCGTGACCCAGTGAAACGGCGACGAAGCCGCTGGCGAGGTCGAGGTATCGCCTGTCGGTGCTATCGTAGAAGTAGCTGCCCGCGGCGCGCACGATCACCGGCGGGTTGAGGCCGCCCTGGATGGACCAGGGCACCAGCACCTTGCGGAAAGCCGGCGGGACTTCCGCCTGCGACAGGCCATGGACCTGCAGATCCAAGGGAGGCCTCCATGACACGCTGCGATGTTATAGTCTATTACAATACGGTCCGTATCGTTTTGTAAATAGGCATCGCCATGACAGCAGGAGACGCGGGTCGGACGCCCTCGTCATCCTGACGCAGCGAAAGATCCTGCGGTGTTGGGATCGATGCTGTCGGCGCCGATATTTCATCAGTGCCGACATTCTTTGAGCGAACCACCGCAAGGTCCTTCGCTGCGCTCAGGACGACGGCGGCGGCTGATTTCAGCAAGCGATGAACCGCTCTAAGGTTCCTTCATGCCAGCGGTGGCGACGATCTCGCCCCATTTCGCCGTCTCGCGCGCCTGGAAGGCGGCAAGGTCCTCGGGCGATCCTGGGAACGGCATTCCCGACGTGGTGCGGGTCAGGTTGAGGTAGGTCTCCGACGCCATGGCCTGCCGGATCAGTCCGTTCAGGCGATCGACGATCGGCCGCGGCGTACCGGCGGGCGCGTAGCAGGCCGTCCACGCCCACATCTCATAGCCCGGCACGCCGCTTTCATGGACCGTGGGATACGGCAGGTCCGCCAGCCGTTCGCGGCTGGTCACCGCCAGGCCGCGCGCGCGGCCATCGCGCACCGGCGGCAGGCCGGTGATGAAATCCGAGAAGACGACGTCGATCCGGCCGCCGAGCAGATCGCCGATCGCCTGCGGCTGGGTCTTGTACGGCACGCTGAGCAGATCGACCTTGGCCATGATCTTGAACAACTCGCCGCCGCCGCGGCTGGAGCCGTTGCCGCTGCCGAAGCTCAGCTTGCCGGGCTGCGAACGGGCCAGCGCAATCAGCTCGGTAATGGACGTCACCGCCAGGTCGTTGCGCACCATCACGATCTGGGCGCCCAGCGACAGGCCGATCACCGGCGCGAAGCTCTTGACCGGGTCATAGGGCAGCGACTTGTAGACGTGGCCGTTGATCGCCTGCGTGGTCTGGGTGGTGATGAACAGGGTATAGCCGTCGGGCGCCGCGCTGGCCGCCGCCTGCGCGCCGATCTGTCCCTCCGCGCCCGGCTTGTTGTCGATGATCACCGACTGTCCGGTGCGCGCCGTCAATTCCGCCGCAACGGCGCGCGCCACGGTATCGGTCGCCGTGCCCGGGCCGAACGGCACCACGATACGGATCGGCCGGTCAGGATACGACTGCGCCGCGACCGGCGCGGTGATCCCGGCCAGCGCCATGCCGGCCACGAAGGAGCGTCTCAGCATGGCACCGCTCCTACATGCCGTAGAGCTCGGCTTTGCGGATCGTGTTGCGCAGGATGCGGATCGAGGCGACGTCGATCATGACGCCATCGATGTTGATGGCGCCCAGCCCCTGCGCCTCGGCCTCGGCATAGGCCTTCTCGAGCCGGCGCGCCCGTTCGACGTCCTCCTTCCGGGGCGAATAGACATCGAGCGCAATGTCGATCTGCGAGGGATGGATCGCCCATTTGCCGACGCAGCCCAGCAGCATCGAGCGCGTGCACTCCTGGCGGTAGCCCTCGGGATTGCGGAAGTCGGCGTAGGGTCCGTCGACCGGATCGATGCCGGCGGCGCGGCAGGCCATCACCAGGCGGAAGCGGGCGTAATGCCAGATGTCGCCGGGATAGGCCGAGTCGCCGCCGATGGCATGGTTGGCCACGCCCATCGAGGCCGAGAAGTCGCCCATGCCGAACACCAGGCATTCCAGCCGCGGCGTCGCGCGCGCGATGTCCTCGACGTTCTGCATGCCCTCGACTTCCTCGATCAGCGCCTCGAGCCCAATGCGGCGCTTGAGCTTCAGCTTCTTCTCGAGCTGGTGCAGCAGCTTGTCGGCGAACAGGATGTCGGCCGCCGTCATGACCTTGGTCATCATGATGGTGTCGAGATGCTCGCCGGCACCCTCGACCACCTCGATGATGTCCTCGAAGGCGTATTCGGTCGTGAGGTCATTGATGCGCACGCAGCGCGTCTTGGAGCCCCAGTCGAGCTCCTTCAGCGCCGTCACGATCTTCTGGCGCGCCGCACGCTTCTGGCTCGGCGCCACGGCATCCTCGAGGTCGAGGAAGACGTGGTCGGCCGCCGAGGCAGCGGCCTTCTGCATCATCTTCTCGCTCGAACCCGGGGTGGAGAGCTGCACGCGACGGGGGCGACGGGGCCGGTCGGTCATGTCAATTCCTCTCGCATCTCACATGATGATCTTGCTGTCACGATGTTGCGCGATCTCGGCGGCCGACAGGCCAGCCGCCGCCAGCACGCGATCGGTGTGCTCACCCAGCATCGGGGCGCGCAAGCGCACGCTGCCGGGTGTCTCGCTCAGTTTCACCGGGATGCCCGCGATCCTGACCGGCGCAGCGCATCCCGGGTGCTCGACCTCGACCACCATGTCGCGGACCTGGAAGTGCGGGTCGGCGATGATCTCGCCGACATGGTAGACCGGCCCGAACGGCACCTTGCCGCCGAGGATGCCGAGCAATTCCTGCTTGGTGTGCCGCCGGGTGAACGCCGATACCGCCTCCAGGATGATCGACTGATGGGCGCGGCGGTCCTGCACGCTGGCGAAGCGTGCATCATCAAGCATGTGCTCCAGGCCGATCAGCCGGCAGAGGATCGGCCAGTGCACATCGGAGTGTGCCGCGATGGTGACGGCGCCGTCCTTGGCCGGGAACATGCCGAAGGGGCACAGGAAGGGATGGTGGTTGCCTTCGGGCACCGCGACGGCGTCGAGGAAGGCGTGCTGGTGCACGATGCGCTCGCACAGAGACAGGACCGAATCGACCATGGCGACGTCGACGAACTGGCCCTGGCCGGTACGGCTGGCGTGCAGGATGGCGCTGACGATGCCGAAGGCGCTCATCACCGCCGGCATCAGGTCGCCGATACCGGGACCGACCTTCATCGGCGTATCCTTGTCGGGACCGGTGATGCCCATGACGCCACCCATCGCCTGGGCCACGACATCGAAGGCCGGCCACTCGACATAGGGGCTGCGGCCGGTGCGCGGATCGCCGAAGCCGCGGATCGCGGCGTAGACCAGCTTGGGATTGCGCGCGCGCAGGGTCTCGTACGACAGGCCCAGCCGGTCCATCACGCCGGTGCGAAAGTTCTCGACCACCGCGTCGGCGCTGTCGGTGAGACGCAGCAGCAGGGCGCGCCCTTCCGGCGTCTTCAGGTCGATCGCCACCGACAGCTTGTTGCGGTTCACCGAGGCGAAGTAGCCGCCATAGGCGCGCAGCGTGTCATCGGCCCGATACGGGCCCACGATGCGCGTCTGGTCGCCCTCGATCGGCTCGACCTTGATCACCTCGGCGCCCTGGTCGGCCAGCATCTGGGTGCAATACGGGCCCGCCAGCATCTGCGTCAGGTCGACGATGCGCACGCCCGCAAGGGCGCCGATGGGGGTCATGTTTTTTCCCTCCCCCAGCTTTGCTGGGGGAGGTGGCCGAAGGCCGGAGGGGGAGCCGACGTGGTCTCAGTTACCAAAATCACCACGGCTCCCCTCCGCCCCTTCGGGGCACCTCCCCACTGCGTGGGGAGGACATGAATAGTCATCACTTGTCCGCCCAGTGGCTGCGGCGCTTGAGCAGGACGGTGCGTTCGCCCTCGAACACGACCTTGTCGTCCTGGTTCACGCCGTAATGCTTGAAGCGCACGACACCGCCGTCCGGCCGGTCGGCGGCGCGGGTTTCCAGCACCTCGCTGTAGGCATAGAGCGTGTCGCCGTGGAACACCGGCGACTTCAGCCGGATCTTGTCGAGCCCCAGCTCCATCAGGGCGTTCTCGGCGGTGTCTTCCGACGCCAGCCCGATCACCATCGAGATGGTGACGCCGCCGAAGCCCAGGCGCTTGCCCCACGGCGTGCCGCGCATCGCATGCTCGTTGAAGTGGCCCTCGGCGGTGTTCATGGTGATGTTGGTGACCCACACCTGCTCGAGCGGCTCGATGGTCTTGCCGCGCGCGTGGCGCAGCACGTCGCCGACCTTGAAGTCCTCGAAGTAGTTGGCATCGCCGGTGAGCGCGGAGACCTTCATCAGTTCCTCCCCAGCAGGCGGTCGGAGATGATGCGCTTCTGGATCTCCGAGGTGCCCTCGAAGATCTTGGTGAGCCGCGCGTCGCGCCAGTAGCGCTCGACGGCGTGCAGCTTGGTGTAACCAGCGCCACCGAAGATCTGGATGCCCTCGCTGGTGACACGCTCGGCCATCTCCGAGGCGAACAGCTTCACCATCGAGGCTTCCTTGTCGCAGCGCTGGCCGGTGTCGATCTGGTCGCACACGAAATACATCAGCTGCCGTGCCGCCTCGATCTGGGTCGCCATGTCGGCGAGCTTGAAGCGGATGGCCTGGAACTCGGCGATCGCGCGATCGAACTGCCGGCGCTCCTGGGCGTACTGCGTGGCGTCCTCCAGCGCACCGCGCGCCAGCCCGATGGCGCGCGCCGCGGTGTGCGCGCGTGCGTTCTCCAGGCCGCGCGTCGCGTAGTAGAAGGCCTGACCCTCCTCGCCGATCAGGTTCTCGGCCGGCACGCGGCAATTGTCGAAGGCGAGTTCCCAGGTCTTCCAACCGAAGTAACCGATCTTCGGGATCGGCGCGCCCTTGACGCCCGGCGGCAG
>DATEIF010000770.1:0-4695 GCA_035279205.1 Vineibacter sp. | reverse complement strand
CGGAACATTCTTCCAGTCGAACGGCAGCACGGGCGGCGTCACCGCACGCGTGGTGGGATCAAGGTATGAACGCAGGGTGGTGCTGACCGCCTCGGGATGCTCGTGCATTTCCTTGAGCATGAAATGGCGATGGTTGCCCTTGCCGATCAGCGCGCCCGACAGCGCCGTGGTCGTGACCGCGCGCTCGACCGGCCGACCGTTGTTGAACACCTGCGCCCCGTCCTGGCGCAGGACGACCCAGTCGTCCTCCTCGAGATAGGAAATCCGCTTGGTCAACGGCGCCAGCGCCAGCCCATCGGAACCGAGATACATCTCGCCTTCGCCGTAGCCGACGGCCAGCGGGCAGTTGCGCCGCGCGCCGATCAGCAGGTCGTGCCGCCCGGCGAACATGCAGACCAGGGCGAAGGCGCCTTTCAGCCGCTCCATCGCGTGGCCCATGGCCTCCTCGGGACTCATCTGTCGCTCGAGGTAAGACGTCAGCAGCTGTGCCACCGCCTCGGTATCGGTGTCGCTGTCGAAGCGGCGGCCCTGCGACTCCAGCTCTTCCCTCAGCTCCTGGAAGTTCTCGATGATGCCGTTATGGACGATGGCGACGCGATCGGTGGCGATCGGATGTGCATTGCGCTCGCTGACACCGCCATGCGTGGCCCAGCGCGTGTGGGCAATGCCGGTGGTGCCCGCCAGCGGCTCGGCCGCAACCCGCGCCTCGAGATTGGCGATCTTGCCCTCGGCCCGGCGGCGATCGATATGGCCGTTCACGAGGCTTGCCACGCCAGCGGAATCGTAGCCGCGATATTCAAGCCGCCGCAGCCCCTCGATCAGGCGCGGTGTGACCGCGTCCTTACCGACAATGCCGATGATGCCGCACATACCCTGGCTCTCCCGCTCACCGCCGTGACGATGCCGCCTGCATTTTCCACCCCTGCTCCTTGGCCGTCTTGGCCCGCGCCTTGAGCTTGGTCCGCAGCTTGGTTGCGGCCTTGGGCTTGTCGACCTGGCGGGCGCGCCCGAACGACACGGCATCGGCCGCCACATCGGCCGTGATCACGCTGCCGGCCGTCACGTTGGCGCCGCGGCCGACGCGCACCGGCGCAATGAGCGACGAATTGGAGCCGATGAAGGCATCGTCGCCCACCACCGTGCGCCATTTGCCGTAGCCATCGTAGTTCACGAAGATCGTGCCGGCCCCGATGTTCACCCGCGCTCCGATCTCGCCATCGCCGAGATAGGAAACGTGATTAGCCTTGGCGCCATCGCCCAAGGTCGTGTTCTTCAGCTCGATGAAGTTACCGATGTGGACATCGCGGCCGGTGCGCGTGCCTGACCGGACGCGCGCAAACGGACCAACGCTGGAATGGGCACCGATGGTGGCGGCCTCGATATGGCAGAAGCCGTGGATGGTGACGCCATCGCCGATGGTGACCCCTGGGGCGAACACTGTGTTCGGCCCGACCGTGACGTCGCGGCCAAAGCGCGTATCGGCCGACAGCCAGACGGTCGCCGGATCGATCAGGGTCACGCCGCCGTCGAGCGCCGCCCGGCGCAGGCGGGCCTGCATCGCCGCCTCCGCCTCGGCCAGATCGGCTTTGGTGTTGACGCCGCGGAACTCGGCCTCGCTGCCTTCAACGGCGACGCAGCGGTGCCCTGCCTTACGCGCGATCGCCACCAGGTCGGTCAGATAGTATTCGCCCTTGGCGTTGTCGTTGCGCAGGCGGCGCAGCCAGCCAGGCAGCTGTTGGCCGTCGATGACCATGACACCGGAATTCACGAAGTCGATCGTGCGCTCCTGGGCTGACGCGTCCCTGCCCTCGACGATGCGCTCCAGGTCACCCGCATCATTGCGCACCAGCCGGCCGTAGGGCGTCGGATCGGCAGCGCGGAAGCCCAGGACGCCCAGCGCCGCGGCACCGCGCCCGCGGCCTGCGACCTTGCGCCGCGCCGCCAGCAGCCGGCGCAGGCTGGCCGACGTCAGCAGCGGCGAGTCGCCGAACATGACCATGACGTCGCCGCGGAAGCCCTTGAGCGCCGGCAGCGCCGCCTTCACGGCATGGCCGGTGCCCAGCGGCCGGTCCTGGACCACGCAGGCATGTGGCGCCACCGTGCGCGCCACATCGTCCCGGCCGGGCGGCCCGACGACGACGATGCGGTCCGGCCGCAGCGCCTCGGCCGCCGCCAGCACGTGGTGGACCATCGGCCAGCCCGCGATCGGGTGCAGCACCTTGGGCAGGGCGGATTTCATGCGGGTACCGGCGCCGGCAGCCAGCACAACGACGGCGAGGGGATGAGCCATGGATCAGGAACGTTCGTGGGCGAATTGCCGGTCCTACTATGGCGAAATTCGCGACCGCCGTCAGCAGATTGTAACCTGTCAGGTCCGCACCCGGCGGCCGGGATCGCGCACGCCCAGCGACTTGAGGACCGGCACGACCTCGGCGCTGTTGTAAGGCTTGGCAAAGAACGTGACCAGGCGGTCGCCCTTGAACCGTTCGCGCAGCTCGGCGTCCTCGTAACCGGTGGCGATCACGATCGGCAGGTCGGCATAGAGCGCCCGCAGATCGCCGGCCAGCGCATCGCCCTTGCGATCCGGCAACCCGACATCGAGGATCGCCGCGTCGATACGGCCCTGCAGACCGGCGATCTTGTCCATCGCCTCGCCCGCCGTGCCGACCGGTTCGACCTCGAAGCCGAGGTCTTCCAGCGTGTCGGTAAGGGTCATCCGCACCAGCACCTCGTCCTCGACGACGAGAATGCGCGGCGCTGTGGCAGCGTTGGCAATCATGAGCGTGACTGTGGCAGCGCAGGCGACGCCTGCGCAAGCGCTGCGACAAGGCTTGCGCCGAGCAATTGACGCATCTAAGCAAGATTACAGATACGCGACCACGACCGCCCGCCCCCCTGTTCATGCCTGCCGACAGCGCCGCCTTTCCTTTTCGCACCGTCATCTTCGACCTCGACGGCACGCTGATCGACAGCGCCGCCGATGTCGGTGCCGCGGTCAACCGCATGCTGGCCGATCACGGCTTGGCGCCGATCGACATCATGACGCAACGCGCGCTGATGGGCGAAGGCGGGCGCGTGCGCACGCGCAAGGCCTTCGCCATGCGCGGCAAAGCGCTGGACGAGGCCGAGCTCAGCGCCCGCGTGCGCGACTTCGTGCGCTACTACGACGAGCGTCCAGTGGTGAGCACGATCCCCTATCCGGGCGTCGCCGACACGCTGCGCCGCCTCGCCGACGCCGACGTACGGCTGGGCGTGTGCACCAACAAGTACGAGGGCTCGGCGCGCGACATCCTGGCGCGGCTGGGCTTGATGCCGCCGATCGAGGATGCCGCCGGCGCCGATTCCTTCGATGTCCGCAAACCGCATCCTGGTCACATCCTGAAGCTGCTGGCGCGCATGGGCGCCGATCCCGCCACGGCCTTGATGGTGGGCGACTCGATCCACGACGTCGAGGCGGCGCATGCCGCCGGCCTGCCGGTGATCGCCGTGTCGTGGGGCTACACGCTGGTGCCGGCTGCCGAGCTGGGCGCCGATGCCGTCATTGAGCGCTTCGACGATCTGATTGACGTTGCCGCTCGCCTGCGGCGGCGATGAGATCGCCCAGCGCATCGCATGTGCGCGCGATGGGATAGGACGGCAGCACCTGACCATTCAATGCACCGGACTCGGGCGCGAAAGCGCCGATGACGATCGGCACCGCCGGCCCGCCACGGGCCCGGAACCGGCGCAGCAGGTGGTTGATCACCGTGGCCGAGCCGGGCAGTACGACGCAAAAGGCGACGGCGTCCGCCGACGCCGTATGCGGTGCCAGATCCCGCAGTGCCTGCGCTTGCGCGGGGATCTCGCGCCGGCGCAGTGACGCCGCCGCCACCATGGCGGCGGCGTGGTCGAGATCGCTGCGGCCGCCGACGCACAGCACGCCGGCCATGCTGGCCGGCGGCGTTGCCGGCTTGTCGTCATCGGCCTCATCGCGCGGCTCGGCGTCGTCTTCGACCGCGGCGATGATTTCCTCGATGCCCTCGACGACCTGCTGCTGGCGCTCGCCGTCGAGCGCGGCGCGGCGGCGGTCGACCTCGGCCAGCATCAGGACCGGCAGCAGCACCGAATCGAACAGGGCCGGCGCGCCGTTCTCGCGCGCATAGTCGACGGCGATCTCCACGGCATCGAGCGGCGAGCGCGCCAGCAGCCGGTGATAGACCTGGGCCTCGGCCGGCAATGTCGGCTCGTCGGCCAGCAGGATGCCGAGGAACGCCAGTTGCGGCACATGGCGGCCCATCACCACCAGGCACACGGTGAGCGGCATGGCCAGCAGCAGGCCGACCGGCCCCCACAGCGCCGCCCAGGTGATGGTCGAGATCAGCACTGCCAGCGGCGACATGCCGGTGGAACTGCCGTACAGCAGCGGCTCGACGACCTGGCCGGCGATGACCTCGCAGACCACGACCAGGCCCAGGGTCAGCAGCGGCAGGGTCCAGCCCGGCGCAACCGCCACGGCCAGCAGGGTCGGCGCCAGCGCACCGATGGCCGCGCCGGCAAAGGGTATGAAGCGCAGCACGCCGCCCAGCAGACCCCAGACCAGGGGGTTGGGCATGCCGATGATCCACAGGCCGACAGCGACGACGACGCCGAAGCCGATGTTGATCAGGAACTGAGTCGCCAGATAGCGGCTGAGCCGCACCACGGCGTCGTTGATGG
>DATEIF010000769.1:0-12342 GCA_035279205.1 Vineibacter sp. | reverse complement strand
CGGGCTCGTCGCCTTCGTGTTTTCGGCCAGCCGACCGCGTTGCTTGTACCTTGGTTCCAAGATTTGGATTGATCGCGTCGCGGCTTCCATTCTGGGCGTGCTGGGCACGCGGCTGATCGCCGAAGGCGTGCAATCGCGATCGTCTTGAACGGCTGGCAGTGGCGCGACAACCAGAGGACTTTAATATTCCTGATGTGAGAAAGTCGTGCATATATAGAGCTTGGATGATCGCACCGACTGCCCGAGTCTGAGGCAACGTTTCCGCCAGGTTTTCGGAGTTTCGCAATGTCGCGACAGGCGAAGGTCGTGGAGAAGATCGCAGTCGCCGACCTGACGCCGCGTCAGGCCAAGGCCGAGCACGCGCGGCTGGCGGCGGAGGTCGAGCGGCACGACAAGCTCTATCATGAGAAGGACGCGCCGGAGATTTCCGACGCCGCCTACGATGCCTTGCGCCGGCGCCTCAACGAAATCGAGGCGCAGTTTCCCGATCTGCACACCGCCGACAGCCCGTCGCGCAAGGTCGGCGCCGCCCCGGCGCGCGGCTTCGCCAAGGTGCGCCATGGCGTTGCCATGCTGTCGCTCGACAACGCCTTTGCCGATCAGGACATCACCGATTTCATCGACCGCGTGCGCCGTTACCTCGCGCGCGAGACCGACATCGCCGAGGACGCGCCGATCGCCCTGGTGTGCGAGCCCAAGATCGATGGCCTGTCGCTGTCGATCCGCTACGAGAACGGCGAGCTGGTGCGCGCCGCCACGCGCGGCGACGGCACCGAGGGCGAGGACGTCACCGTCAACGTGCGCACCTTGGCCGACGTGCCCAAGAAGCTGAAGGGCAAGGCGCCCGACAAGCTCGACGTGCGGGGCGAGGTCTACATGTCGCGCGCCGAGTTCCTGAAGCTCAACGAGCGCCAGGCGGCCGCCGGCGAGAAGGTCTTCGCCAACCCGCGCAACAGCGCCGCCGGCTCGTTGCGCCAGCTCGACTCGACGATTACCGCCAGCCGGCCGCTGGCGTTCTTCGCCTACGCCTGGGGCGAGGCCGAGCCGCGCCTGTGGAAGACCCAGCACGAGTTCCTCGAGCGTCTCAAGGCCTGGGGCTTCAAGGTCAATCCCGAAGCCAAGCTCGCCAAGACGCTTGAGGAGGCGCTGGCCGTCTATCGCGACATCGGCCTGCGCCGCGCCAAGCTGCCCTACGATATCGACGGCATCGTCTACAAGGTCGACCGCGTCGACTGGCAGGAGACCCTGGGCTTCGTCAGCCGATCGCCGCGCTGGGCCATCGCGCACAAATTCCCGGCCGAGCGGGCGCAGACGGTGCTGCACGACATCCTGATCCAGGTCGGGCGGTCCGGCGCATTGACGCCGGTGGCCGCGCTCGAGCCGATCACCGTCGGCGGCGTGGTCGTGTCGCGCGCGACCTTGCACAATGCCGACGAGATCGAGCGCCTGGATGTGCGGCTGGGCGACACCATCGAGATCCAGCGCGCCGGCGATGTGATCCCGCAGGTGCTGGGCGTCGTGGAGTCGGCGCGGCCCAAGGGCGCCAAGCCGTTCAAGTTCCCGACCCGCTGTCCTTGTCCGCTGAAGACCGAGGTCGTGCGCGAGGAGGACGGCGTCGTGCGGCGCTGCTCGGGTGGGCTGGAGTGCCCGTTCCAGCAGGTCGAGCGGCTGCGCTATTTCGTGTCGCGCCACACGTTCGACATCGAGGGGCTGGGCGGCACCCATATCGAGAACTTCTGGCGCGATGGCCTGCTGAAGACGCCGGCTGACCTGTTCAAGCTCAAGGACAGGGCGGACGAGATCCGCAAGCGCGAGGGCTGGGGCGAGCAGTCGGTGCGCAACCTGCTGGACGCCATCGAGGCGCGCCGCACCATCGGCCTGGACCGCTTCATCAACGCGCTGGGCATTCCGATGATCGGCGAGTCCACGGCCAAGGCGCTGGCGCGCGAGTACGGCGACGCGAAGACGTGGCTGGACGAGATGCTGAAGGCCGGCGAGGAGCGTGCGGCCAACGAGATGCCGACCAAGAAGGAAAAGGCCGCCGCCGAGATCGGCCCTGCCTATGGCCGCCTGTGCAACGTGACCGACATCGGCGTCACCACGGCCGACAAGATCACCGCGTTCTTCCGCGAGGGCCACAACGTCGACATCATCCGCAAGCTGATGGTCGAGGTTGACGTGCAGGCGTTCCGTACCGCGCGGGTGGCCGCCGACTCGGTGTTCTCGGGCAAGACCATGGTGTTCACCGGCTCGCTGTCGGCGATGAGTCGCGACGAGGCCGAGGCCAAGGCCGAGGCGCTGGGCGCCAAGGTCACCGGCTCGGTGTCCAAGAAGACCGACTACGTCGTGGTCGGCGCCGACGCCGGCTCCAAGGCCAAGAAGGCCGCCGAGCTCGGCGTCAAGACGCTGACCGAGGACGAGTGGCTGCAGATGAGCTCTTAACCTCTCCCGCGAGCGGGAGAGGTCGACGAGCGCGCAGCGCTCGGCGGGTGAGGGCCTCTGGACTCAGCGCCGGGTCCTTAACCCCTCACCCTCCCGCAAAGCGGGAGAGGGTTTAACGCCCTGAGCTCATGAAACCTCTCCCGCGAGCGGGAGAGGTCGACGAGCGCGCAGCGCTCGGCGGGTGAGGGGCCAGGGACTCGGTACCTTGTCCTGAAGCCCTCACCCTCCCGCTTGGCGGGAGAGGGGTTAACAACCCTACGCCTCGCCGTCGCGATACCAGTCGGGCAGGCGCCACATGGCGTTGTCCCAGCCGCTCAGCGTCGCCTTCAGCCGATGCTGCATGGCCGCCACGCCGCGGCGGTGGATGACCGGGATCACGACCGGGTCGGCGATCACCATCTCGTTCATGCGGATATAGAGTGCGGCGCGCTTCACCGGATCGAGCTCGCCCTCGGCCGCGCGATAAAGCTGGTCGTAGGTGTCGTTGCGCCAGCGCGTGATATTGCGGCCCTGCCACTTGTTGTCCTTCGACGCGATCTCCCAGGACACGAACTGGTTCATGAACAGTCCCGGATCAGGCTGCCCCATGCCGATGTTGTACATCTGGATGTCGGTATAGAACTTGGCGTAGGTGTCGGGGTTGGCGACGTCGGACGAGAAATACACGGACGCCGTGACCGCCTTGATCTCAATCTCGATGCCGGCCTTCTGGCACGCCTGCTTGACGATCGCCTGGGTCTTCTGGCGTGGCGCGTTGATCGAGCTCTGGAACACGAATTTCAGCTTGCGGCCGTCCCTGGCGCGGATGCCGTCGGCTCCGCGGTGCCAGCCGGCGGCGTCGAGGATCTGGTTCGCCTTCTCGACGTTGAACTCGAAGCGCGTCGCGCGCGAGCGGAAGCGCTCCGGACTGTTCAGGAAGTTGGGTGTGGCGGTGCCGGTGCGACCGTAGATGTGGTCTTGCACGGACTGTCGGTCGACCAGCAGCGCCAGCGCCTGGCGCACGGCGGGATCGCTCAGCACGGGATGCCTGGTCTTGATGCTGGAACGCTCGCCATCGACGTCGGTCCACGGATCGGTCTGGTTGATCTGGATGTGCTCCATGCCGCCGGTCTCGAAAATCACGACGCGGCCCTTGCCGCCTTTCTCCAGCCGCAACAGGATCTCGTCCTCGACCTGCATGTTCCAGGCATAGTCGTACTCGCCGGTCTGCAGCACGGCGCGCGCCGCCGACACCGCATCGCCGCCGCCCTTCAATTCGATGAAGTCGAAATGCGGCCGGTTGGCCATGTGGTAGTCCGCATTCAGCTCGCCCTTCAGCATGTCGCCCGGCTTGAAGTCGACGAAGCGGTAGGGCCCGGTGCCGACCGGCTTGAGGTTGGCCGGTGCCTCGCGCGATCTGGCGCCCGTGTAGTCGGCGAACAGGTGCCTGGGGATCAGCGGGCCGCGGGTGCCGACGAAGGCGTTGGCCCAGAACGGGGTCGGCTTGTCGAAGCGTACGCGCACGGTGAGGTCGTCGATCTTGTCGACCGCGACATCCTTGTAGTCGCCGATGGTGACGGCGCCTGTTGCCGGGTCGCTGGCATACTGCCAGTTGAAGACGCAGTCGTCGGCGGTGAAGGGATGGCCGTCGTGCCAGCGCACGTCGCGCTTGAGTTTCCACGTCACCGACCTGCCGTCGGCCGCCAGCCCGCCATTGTCGCGGCTGGGAATTTCGGCGGCCAGCACCGGCACCAGGTTGCCGTCGGGATCCCAGGTGGCGAGCGGCTCATAGAAGACGCGCGAGCCTTCCTGGTCCTTGGTGCCGGTGGCGAAGTGCGGATTGAGCAGGGTGGGACCCTGCCAGAACAGCAGCTTCAGCGTGCCGCCGCCGCCCCGCTTGGTGGGCTTGTAGGTGGAGGCCGGCTGCGCCTGGGCGACACCGGACCACGACAGCATCTGGCCCGCCATCGGCGCCGTAAGGCCCAGCGCCGCCATCCGCTGCACGAAGGTGCGGCGCGAGATCCTGCCGACCTTCACCTGCGCGATCAGGCCGCGCAGCCGCTGCTCGTTCATGGCCATCACTCCCTGGTGTGTCCGCGTTATGGTTCGCACGGCGCCGCAAACCATGGCCGTGCTTTGCTGGAGCGCTACCCACGCCAACCGACGCGCATCACAACCGTGCCGCTACGCCTCGCCCTCGCGATACCAGTCGGGCAGCCGCCACATGGCGTTGTCCCAGCCGCTGATCGTCGCCTTGAGCCGATGCTGCATCGCCGCCACGCCGCGGCGATAGACGACCGGGATCACGGCCTGGTCGGTGACCACCATCTCGTTCATGCGGATGTAGAGCGCGGCGCGCTTCACGGGATCGAGCTCACCCTCGGCAGCACGGAACAGCTGGTCGTAGGTGTCGTTGCGCCAGCGCGTGATGTTGCGGCCCTGCCATTTGTTGTCCTTGCAGGAGACCTCCCAGGAGATGAACTGGTTCATGAACTGCCCGGGATCGGGCTGGCCCATGTTGGTGGTGTACATCTGCAGGTCGGCATAGAACTTGGTGTAGGTGTCGGGGTTGGCGACGTCGGAGGAGAAGTACACCGATCCGACCACCGCCTTGATCTCGATCTCGATGCCGGCCTTCTGGCACGCCTGCTTGACGATCGCCTGGGTCTTCTGGCGCGGCGCGTTGATCGAGCTCTGGAACACGAACTTCAGCTTGCGGCCGTCCCTGGCGCGGACGCCGTCGGACCCGCGTTTCCAGCCGGCGGCCTCGAGCGTCTGGTTGGCCTTCTCGACGTTGAACTCGAACGTCGTCGTGCGCGAGCGGAAGCGCTCGGGGTTGTTCAGGAAGTTGGGCGTGGCAGCAGCGGTGCGGCCATAGACGTGGTCCTGCACCGACTGGCGGTCGACCAGCAGCGCCAGGGCCTGGCGCACGGCCGGGTCGCTCAGGATCGGGTGCTTGGTCTTGATGCTGGAGCGCTCGCCGTCGACCTCGGTCCACGGATCGGTCGGGTTGACCTGGATGTGCTCGATGCTGCCGCTCTCGACGATCACGACGCGACCCTTGCCGCCTTTCTCCAGCCGCAGCAGGATCTCGTCCTCGACCTGCATGTTCCAGGCGTAGTCGTATTCGCCGGTCTGCAGCACGGCGCGCGCCGCCGACACCGCATCGCCGCCGCCTTTCAATTCGATGAAGTCGAAATGCGGCCGGTTGGGCATGTGGTAATCCGGGTTCAACTCGCCCTTCAGCATGTCCCCCGGCTTGAAGTCGACGAAGCGGTAGGGCCCGGTGCCGACCGGCTTGAGGTTGGCCGGCGCCTCGCGCGATTTGGCGCCCGTGTAGTCGGCGAACAGGTGCTTGGGGATCAAGGGGCCCCGCGTGCTGCAGAAGACCTCGGCCCAGAACGGGGTTGGCTTGGTGAAGTTCACCCGCACGGTGAAGTCGTCGAGCTTCTCGACCGTGACGTCCTTGTAGGTGCTGATGGTGACGGCGGCCGTCGCCGGATCGGTGGCGTACTGCCAGTTGAAGACGCAGTCGTCGGCGGTGAAGGGATGGCCGTCGTGCCAGCGCACGTCACGCTTGAGCTTCCAGGTCACCGACCTGCCGTCGGGCGCCACGCCGCCATTCTCGCGGCTGGGGATTTCGGCAGCCAGCACCGGCACCAGGTTGCCGTCGGGATCCCATGACGCCAGCGGCTCGTAGAAGACGCGCGAGCCTTCCTGGTCCTTGGTGCCGGTGGCGAAGTGCGGGTTCAGCAGGGTGGGTCCCTGCCAGAACAGCAGCTTCAGCGTGCCGCCGCCGCCCCGCTTGGTGGGCTTGTAGGTGGACGCCGGCTGTGCCTGGGCGACGCCGGACCACGCCAGAATCTGGCCCGCCATCGGCGCCGTCAGGCCCAGTGTTACCATCCGCTGCACGAAGATGCGGCGCGAGATCCTGCCGACCTTCACCTGCGCGATCAGGCCGCGCAGTTCCTGCTCGTTCATCGCTGTCACTCCCTGATATTTTTGTCATTGGTTCGCACGGCGTTTGATGCAAAGGCCGTGCCTTGCTGCTCGCCTTACAACGGTCCATCACAACAGCGCCACCGCGTGCGGTCAAATGGATGTGGGGCAAGAGTGCTGACGCATGCGCGACAGGAAAATGCTAGTGATTGTTGCGCTGAGACAATGACCAGGACGACCGCAGCATGAGTATCGATATCGTCGCGGAGTTGCATCGGGCACGGCGGTCCCTGCTTGACCTCAGCACGTCCAACCGGTTGCTCAGCCTGCCCAAGCCGGGCGGTACGGCGCGTGTCGTCGCCGTGCACGATGAAAAGGCCGCCGAAGTCTTCCGCCTGCTGGTCGTGGAAAAGCGCACGCTGAGCTTCCTGCACGATCCGGCACAGACGGCGGCCGAGGCGGCGCGCCGCCGCCGTGGTGCCGATGGCGATGTGCTGGCCTTGCCGGCGCCGGCGGATGCCGACGACACGGACATCGATCCCGACGGCAGCACGTTGGCGCAACCCGACGAGAACGGCGACGGCGAGGAGAACGCAGCGCGGCACCGCGATACGCGCCTGCACACGGTTCTGTCGTCGGAGCGGCTGCAGAAGCGGCTGTTCGATCTTGCCTATGACGCGCGCCTGCTGATCGAGGAGCAGGGCGTCAACATCCTCTACTTCGCCATCGGCACCTTGCGCTGGCGCGAGGCCGACGCCGCCGATGTCGAACGCCGTGCGCCGCTGCTGCTGATCCCGGTGCGGCTGGAGCGCAAGGGCGCCGGCAGCCGCTTCGGCATGGCGTGGACCGAGGACGAGATTGTCGAGAACATCTCGCTGCGGGCGCGGCTGAAGAACGACCACGGCATCGACCTTCCCGACCTGCCGGCTGTCGAGGAGCTCGACATCGCGGACTACGTCGATGCCGTCGCGCGCGCCGTCGAGGGGCAGGATACGTGGTCCGTCGCGGCCGACGAGATGGTGCTGGGCCTGTTTTCCTTCGCCAAGTACCTGATGTATCGCGACCTCGATGCCGAGACATGGCCGCAGGCCGCGCCGCTCGATCGCCATCCCTTCATCGCGGCCTTGCTGGGCGAAGGGTTCCCCGGCGCCGAGCCGAGCTTCGCCGGCGAGGAGCGCATCGATGCCGAGCTGACACCGCAACGGCTGGCGCACGTCGTCGACGCCGACGGCTCGCAGACCATCGCCATCGAGCGCGCCCGGCGCGGCGAAAGCCTGGTCGTTCAGGGCCCGCCCGGCACCGGCAAGTCGCAGACCATCGCCAACATCATCGCGTCAGCCCTGCACGACGGCCGTAGCGTGCTGTTCGTCGCCGAAAAGATGGCGGCGCTGGATGTGGTGAAGCGGCGGCTCGACGCCGTCCATGTCGGTGACGCCTGCCTGGAGCTGCACAGCCACAAGGCCAACAAACGCGCGCTGCTGGCCGAGCTGAAACGCACGCTTGAGCTGGGCCGTCCCGTCGGCGCACCCGAGCAGGGCTTCTTCGACCGGCTGCAGGCGATGCGCGCCGAGCTCAACGCCGTGCCGAGCGCGCTCAACGAGCCGCTGGCGCCGTCGGAACTGACGCCGCAGGCGGTCATGGGTCATCTGCTGCGCCTGCGCGCCATGGCCAGCGTCCGCCGCGGACTGTCGCTGCCCGGCGCCGAACGCTGGACCCGGCAGAACAAGGCCGATGCTGATGGCATCATCGGTGATCTCGCGACGCGGATCGCGCGGATGGGACTGCCGGACCAACATGTCTGGCGCGGCGTTGAGCGCAGCGATCTGATTGCCAGCGATCGCGCGCATCTGGTCGATGATGTCGCCGAGGCGCGCACGGCGCTGGCACGGCTGGATGAGGCTGCCGGTGGCCTCGCCGCGGCGCTGTCCCTGCCGGCACCCGCGGCCTTGTCGGACATCGAGCGGCTGGCGGCGATCGCCGCCGCGGTCGGCGCGGCGCCCGACCCCGATGCGGCCGCCATCACATCGCCGGTCTGGCGCGACAAGGCGGCCGATCTCGACGCCGTGCTCGATGCCGGCCGCGCGCACGGCGATGCCGTGCGGTCGGTCGGCGATCGCGTCGTCGATGCGGCATGGTCGACAGACCTGTCCGCCGCCCGCCAGGCGATCGCCCGCGCCGGCCATCCGCTGATCGCCTTCCTGTTCGACGGTGCCTATCGACGCGGCGTGCGCGAACTGGCGTCGGTCCTGAAGGACAAGCCGCCGCGGACCAAGACCGAGCGCCTGTCGCTGTTGGATGCGCTGGCGACGGGTCGCCAGGCACGGGTCGTGATCGCACGTCACGATGCCACGGCGGCGACGGCGTTCGGCGCGTTGTGGGCCGGCACCCGCAGTGACTGGTCGCGGCTTGCCGCGATCCGCGACTGGGCGGCCAGCAACGCGGCACTGGGTCTGGACATCCGCGCTCTCTACGCGGCGTTGCCCGATCGGCCGGCCGTCGTGGCGCTGGGGCAGACGGTGGAGACTACCCGCATCGCCGTGATGCGCGCGTTGGAGGCGCTGGCGTCGCGCCTGCAGCTCGATCCTGCTCGTGCCTTCGGTGCGACGTCGCTGGCGATCGTGCCGCTGGCCGATATCATGGCGCGCCTGGCGGCATGGCAGGGTGATCCCGAGGGCCTCGATGTGTGGCGCGGTTATCGCGTGCAGGAGCGGCGCGCCGTCGATATGGGGCTGGCCGACGTCGTGGCGCGACTGGCGTCGGGGACGATCGCATCGGCCGCCGCGGCCGATGTTCTCGACCACCTGTACTACGACCAGCTGATCCGCGATTTCCGCCGCCGCCTGCCGGCGCTGGCGGCATTCGACGGCGATGTGCATGACGGGCGTATCGCTGCCTTCCGTGAGGCCGATGTCAGGCGCATCGAGCTGGCGCAGCTGGAGGCAGCGCTGGCCCACTATCGCGACGTGCCGCGGGAGCCGGGCGGCATCGGGCCGCTGGGGATCGTGCGCCGCGAAATCGAGAAGAAATCACGCCACCTGCCGATCCGCCGGCTGATGCTGGAGGCCGGCGCCGCGGTCAAGGCAATCAAGCCGGTGTTCATGATGAGCCCGCTGTCGGTGGCGCAGTTCCTGCCGCCGGGCGCGCTGGAGTTCGACCTG
This sequence comes from Vineibacter sp., assembly GCA_035279205.1. GTDB lineage: Bacteria > Pseudomonadota > Alphaproteobacteria > Reyranellales > Reyranellaceae > Vineibacter. The sequence continues at coordinate 2,824 of DATEIF010000769.1, read as the reverse complement.
CTGGTGGTAGACGAGGCCTCGCAGGTCGAGCCTGTCGACGCCCTGGGCGCCATCGCGCGCTGCCGCCAGATCGTCGTGGTCGGCGATCAGCGCCAGCTGCCGCCGACCCGGTTCTTCGCGCGCACGCTGGAGAGCAACACGGTCGATGACGACGGTGCCTCCAGCACGGCCGACGTCGAGAGCGTGCTGGGCCTGTGCGCCGCCAAGGGCCTGCCGTCGACCATGCTGCGCTGGCACTACCGCAGCCGGCATCAGTCGCTGATCGCGGTATCGAACAAGCAGTTCTACGACAGCCGCCTGTTCATCGTGCCCAGTCCGCATACGCAGGCTGTCGGCCGCGGCCTGGTGTTCCATCATCTGCCGCAGGGCATCTACGATCGTGGCGGCGCGCGCGACAACAAGATCGAGGCCAAAGCCGTGGCCGAGGCGGTGATCGCGCATGCCCGCGCCACGCCGGACAAGTCGCTGGGAGTCGGCACCTTCTCGATCGCACAGCGGCGCGCCGTGCTCGATGCGCTGGAGGTGGTGCGTCGCCAGAACCCGGACCTCGAGCCTTTCTTCGCGCGCGCCGGCGCCGAGCCATTCTTCGTCAAGAACCTGGAAAACATCCAGGGCGACGAGCGCGACGTGATCATGCTCTCGGTCGGCTACGGCCGCGACAGGGACGGCTATCTCGCCATGTCGTTCGGCCCGCTCAACGCCGAGGGCGGCGAGCGGCGCCTGAACGTGCTGATCACCCGCGCCAAGGAGCGGCTCGACCTGTTCAGCGCGCTGCGCGCCGACGACATCGACCTCGCGCGGGCGCACAGCGCCGGCGTCGTCGCCTTCAAGGTGTTCCTGCACTATGCCGAGCGCGGCGTGCTGGATGTGGCGCAGACGACCGCGCGTGACGTCGCCTCGCCGTTCGAGCAGGAAGTGCTGGAGGCAGTGCGACGCGAGGGCTACGAGGTCCACCCGCAGGTCGGCATCGCCGGCTTCTTCATCGACCTGGCGGTGGTCGATCCCCATCAGCCCAGCCGCTACCTGCTGGGCATCGAGTGCGACGGCGCCGCCTATCACGCCTCGCGCTCGGCGCGCGACCGTGACCGCCTGCGCCAGCTGGTGCTGGAACGCCACGGCTGGGTGCTGCATCGCGTGTGGAGCACCGACTGGTGGCAGCGTCCCGACGAGCAGCTGCGGCGCCTGGTGGCGCGCCTGGAAGCACTGAAGGCGGCGTCGGCGGCTGCGGTGGCCGAGCAGCGGGCGGCGCGGGCAGCGGCCGGCTCACCGCCGGCGCGCGTCGTGGATCCGGCACGGATCATCGACATCGAGCCGCTGCGCCGCGTTGGTGAGGCACCGCAGGAGACGACGGTACCCGCCTACGCGGAAAGCGCCTTCGCCGTGCCCGCCGTCGAGCTCGTCGATACATCGGTGGCGCAGTTGGCGGCGTGCGTGGCGCGCGTGATCACCACGGAGGGGCCGATCGCGCGCGACGAGATCGTGACCCGGCTGCGTACGCTCTGGGGCTACCAGCGCGCTGGGGCTGCGATCCGCGGTGCCGTCGATGCGGCGATCGCCACCGTGCTGCGGGCCGGCGGGTGCAGCACCGAGGGTGCCTTCATCTGGCGCGCCGATCAGCCGGTGCGCGTGCGCGATCGCAGCGACGTTCGCCAGGAGTCGCTGCGTCGGCCCGAGAACCTGCCGCCGCCGGAGCTGCGCGCCGCCATCCTCGAGACGATCGAGCGCAGCCTCGGCGCCAGCGATGCTGAGCTACCGCGCGCCGTCGCCGCGCTGCTGGGCGTGTCCTCGGCCTCGGGTGCCTTCAAGGAAGCCGTCGCCGCCGCGATCGAGCGCCTGGCGGCGGAAGGCCGCGTCGAGCGACGCGGCGAGTACTGGCGGCACACGGTGGCAGACGCGGCGAAGTGACGATTTTGTCGGAGGGACAGTCTATCGCAGACGGCATGCTGTAGGCATCACCGTCATCCCGAGCGCAGCGAGGGATCTCCCGCGAATGGGAACTCCATTCCCAGGAGATCCCTCGCTGCGCTCGGGATGACGGTGTGATCCTTCGTTCTGTCGACTTACTTGCGGCGATCGATCGCCATGTAGATCGCCGGCCCGTCGGGCGTGGTGATCGGCCCGCGGTGCTCGAAGCCGGCCTTTTCGAAGGCGCGCAGCGAGGCTTTGTTGTCGGGGCCGGGATCGCCCTGGACACGCGCGACGCCTGGAATGTCAAACAGGTGGGCGGCCGCCAGGGCCAGGCTGGCGCTGCCGTAGCCGCGGCGCAGGGCGTCGGGTTCGCCGACAAAGAGGTCGAGGCCGAAGGTCTCGTGCGGCAGATCATGGCCGGCCCAGAACGTGCTGCCTGTCGCGGCATAGATCTGCAGGTAGCCGACCGCGCGGCCGCGGGCGATGATGATGAAGGGCGACGTGTCGGCCGCGTCGATGTCCCGGACCATGGCGGGCAACGCGACGTGCGGCGGATCCCAGCGTGACGCGACATGCGGATAGGCGAGCCAGCGGGCGATCTGCGGCAGGTCGCCCAGCGCCAGCGCCCGCAACGCGATATCGGCGAACGCCGCACGGGTGATGCGCCGGTCTCTGAGCTTGCGCGGGACAACAGGCGCGCTCTTGCGGGCCATAGCTCAGTGTCTCCCTTGTGCGGCGAGCGCGCCACTTGATCCTTCCCCCGGAGGGGCAGGGCTATCGCATATGGCCACGCACGACCTCATCGTGAGGAGCCGGCGCAGCCGGCGTCTCGAAGGATGGGCTACAGTATCCACTGGTCGTTCCAGCTATTGTCGCGTCAATCGTGCAGTTGCCCACCCTTCGAGACGACGCTCGC
>DATEIF010000768.1:0-2025 GCA_035279205.1 Vineibacter sp. | reverse complement strand
CCTGTCGGGCATCCTGCGGCCCACCAGCGGGCGCGTCGAGGTCGGCGGCCTGGTGCCCTACGAGGACCGCGTGCGCCACGTGGCGCGTATAGGCGTGGTGTTCGGCCAGCGCAGCCAGCTCTGGTGGGACCTGCCTGTGCTCGACGGCTTCGATCTGCTGGCCGACATCTATCGCGTTGAGCCCGCATTCTATCGCCGCCGGCGCGATGAGCTCGTGGCCATGCTGCGACTCGAGCCGCTGCTTGACCAACCGGTGCGCCAACTCTCGCTGGGTCAGCGCATGCGGGCGGAGTTCGCCGCCGCCCTGCTGCACGATCCCGCCATTCTGTTCCTTGACGAGCCGACCATCGGACTCGATGCGCCATCAAAGCTCGCGGTGCGCGCATTCGTGCGGCGACTTAACCGCGAGCGGGGCGTGACCGTGCTGCTCACGACCCACGACATGCACGATGTCGAGGCGCTGGCGGAACGCGTCATCGTCATCGGCCAGGGGCGCTTGCTTACGGACGGCCCGTTCGAGAGCCTGCGGGCCGGCATTCTCGCCGAACGACGGCTCTACATCGACTTCGCCGGCCCCGCGCCCGCGTTCGAGATGCAGGGTGTCACGGTCCGCGCGCGTACCGAACGCTCGCTCGAGCTCGCCTTCGATCCGACGCATATCCCGACGCCTCAACTGATCGCGTCCATCGCCACGCAACACGCCGTCGAAGACATCCATGTCGATGAGCCCGCCATCGAAGAGGTGATCACGCGCTTCTACGCCCTGCACGACGCGCACGAGGCATGACGATGCAGTCGGCACGCCCCTACCTTGCCGCCTTCCGCGTACGCTTCCAGCTCATGCTGCAATACCGCGTTGCGGCGTTGGCGGGATTTGCCACGCAATGCTGGTGGGGCGCCATCCGCATCATGGTCTTCGCCGCCTTCTACGGCGTTCATGCGGCAGCGGCGCCGATCAGTCTGGCCGATGCGATCACCTATGTCTGGCTCGGCCAGGCACTGCTGGCCCTGTTGCCCTGGATCGCCGATCCGGAGATCGGCCAGGCGGTACGGACCGGGGGCGTCGGCTACGATCGCCTGCGGCCACTCGACGCCTACGGCTACTGGTACGTCCGCACCCTCGGATGGATGCTGGCTCGAGCGGTGCCGCGTGCGGCGCTGATGGTCGTGGCGGCGATGATCGTTCTGCCGCTCGTAGGTCTCGATGCCTGGGCATGGCAGCCACCGCCGGATGCGTCGGCAGCGTTGCTGTTCATCCCCGCCTTCGTTCTCATGGCGGCACTCAGCGCCGCGGTTGTGATGCTGGCGAACATCATCGTGGCCGCGAGCCTCAACGAGCGCGGGGTGAACGCTGTCCTGATGCCATTGGTGATCGTGTTTTCCGGCTCCCTTCTGCCGCTGAATTTTTTCCCCGACGCCGTCCGACCCTTCCTGCACGTGCAACCGCTGGCTGGCCTTGTCGACATCCCGTTTCGCATCTATTTCGCCAACTTGCAGGGTGCCGCGGCATTGCGAGGCCTGGCCCTGCAGGCGGGCTGGACCCTGGCGCTGATCGCCCTCGGCCGCCTCGCCATGGCGCGGGTGATGCGCCGGCTCGAGATGCAGGGTGGATGATCATGAATGCGCTCGCGCTCTACGGCCGCTACGTCACAACCTCCCTGCGCGCCCAGGCGCAGTATCCGGCGGCAACATTGATGCTCACCGCCGGCCATTGCGCGGCGACGGCCATCGAGATCCTGGGCGTGTTCGTGCTGTTCGATCGCTTCGGGCCGGTTGGCGGCTGGTCCTTCGGCGAGGTCGCCCTGTTCTATGCGCTCGTCAACATCGCGTTCTCGCTTGCCGATCTGCTCGCGCGTGGTTTCGACGTATTCGGCACCGATTTCGTGCGCACCGGTGCCTTCGACCGTGTGCTGCTGCGACCGCGCGCTGCCGCCCTTCAACTGGTCGGCCACGAGGTGCGGCTGTCGCGGCTGGGCCGGCTGTTGCAGGCCGTTGCCGTGCTGGTCGTCGCGAGCCACCTCGTTC
>DATEIF010000767.1:0-5242 GCA_035279205.1 Vineibacter sp. | reverse complement strand
GCCGGTCCTCGACCAACGTGCGCACCAGGGCGACGCGCTGGCGCATGCCGCCGGACAAGGCGTCGGGCCGTGCCGTCAAGCGATCGCCAAGACCAACGTCCTGCAGTAGCGCCGTGGCCCGCTGCCGCGCCCAGGCTTCCGCCGCAGCATCGCCATGCAGCCGCGGTCCGAGGGTCGCGTTGCCCAGCACATCGAGCCACGGCAGCAGCAAGTCCGTCTGTGCCATGTAGGCGATCCGTCCCGCCAGCGGCCGATCGTCGGACGTCGTCAATGCCGCGCCGGCCTCCGGCGCCAGCAGGCCGGCAATCACCCGCAACAGCGAGGTCTTGCCGACACCGGACGGTCCGAGCAGGCAGGTGGTGCGTCCGGCCGGCAGTTCCAATGTCAGTCCGTCGAACAGCACCATGCCCTCGAACAGCACCCGCGCGCCCTGCAGCCGGATGGCAGGCGCCGCGACGGTCCCAAGCGCCGGCGCCCCCGCTTCGCGGGCGAAGCTGTTTCGGGAATGGCTTGAGGACGCTCCTGCTGGAGCGGCCGTGACTGACGACATCGTTCACCCGTCCCTACGCCGGTGCGAACCGGATCAGGTTCCAGGGGTCGTCCTGCCAGACCTCTCAGCCGCTGCCGCGGCTCCCCCCGGTGACAAAACGATGATGGCGGTGTGTCGCGTGCGCTGCAAGCGGCTTTCTTTTTGCCATCTCTCCCCGCTACGATGCGCCCCGTCCAGCAGAGGAGGGCGCTCATGGCGGTGGTGATGCGGGTCGAAGACATGGCCGGCGCGTTCGCCGAGGCCTTTTCCGCCGGCAACCTCGATTCCCTGGTGAGCCTCTACGAGGAGAACGCCGTGCTGGCGCCGCAGCCGGGGGCGCGCGTGGTGGGCAAGGCGGCCATCCGCGAGGCTTTCGCCCGCATGACGGCGCGCCATCCCCGCATGACCATGACGGCCGCGATGATCATGGAGCGCGATGGGTTGGCCCTGGTGCGCCACGACTGGGTGATGACGCTCGCCGATGCCGAGGGCAAGCCGATGGAGCGCAAGGGCACCAGCGCCGAGGTCCTGCGCCGCCAGCCCGACGGCCGCTGGCTTTACGTGCTCGATCACCCGACGGGGGTGGACAAGGTATGACGGTGCGTGGTGCGCGTACGATGCTTCTCGCCAAGATCGCGCGGCTGGTCGCCGCCGGCCTGATCGCCATTCTCGGTTTTGCCGCCCCGCTGGCGCCTGTCTCGGCACAGCCGGCGCCGCCGGCGGTCAGTTTCGAAAAATCGACCCTGGTCATCGATACGGCCGGCGGCGAGCAGAAATTCGATATCGAGCTGGCATTGACACCCGAGCAGCAGCAACGCGGCTTGATGTTCCGCCAGAAGCTCGGCGTGCACGAGGGCATGCTGTTCGATTTCGTGCAGACTCAGCCGCTGTCGTTCTGGATGGCCAACACGCTCATTCCGCTCGACATGCTCTTCATCAATGCCGATGGCACCATTGCGCGCATCCACGCCAATGCCGAGCCGCTGTCGACACGCAATATCGACAGCGGCTCGCCCGTGCGCGCGGTGCTGGAGATCAATGGCGGCGCCGCGCGGATGCTGGGGATCAAGCCTGGCGACAAGGTGCGTCACGCGGTTTTCGGCAACGCCAGGTAACGCATCGTTGCCATCGCTTCATGGTTCGACAGGCTCACCATGAAGCGGGTCCCGCCATCAGCGGCGTGGAAAGGGCGGCAGGAACGCTGCGCCGGGGTTCTTGTTGTATGAGCCGGCCTGGAACGTCTTGGACCCCAGCGGCGACCACTTGATGCGCAGGATGTAGTCCCGCGGCGGGCCTACATGCAGCACGCGCGCGATGTTGTTGGCCAGACGCAGGCCGGTCACGTCGCTGGCGTATTTCTTGTTGGCATCCACCACGTCGTTGAAGACGAACACGAGGTTGTTGTACGTGACCGTGTAGACGCCATTGGCCGGCGCCAGGCGAACCGCCTGCAGATTGCCGGTCACCTGGAAGTCGCCAGCACTTTTGTTGCTGCCGTGAAGCACGGCGTAGCCCGTGCGGTAGCCGCCCGTGGTGGTGCCGACCTCGGCGTGGAACGTCAGCTTGAACGGCCGCGCGAGGCGGCCATTGTTGGCATCGACCTCGGCGGCGATGCTCTCGGCGTAGGCGTTGAGCTGGGCATCGATGTGGCGGGTGAGATTGGGTTCCGCCCGCATGTAGTTGGCCCATTTCGGGTTGTCGAAGGTTACCTCGCCGTTCACCTTGCCTTCGAACCAGAGATCGAAGATCTCGCGCGCGTATTCATCGAGAAACGCCCTGATGCCGGCCAGCATCGTTTGCGCCGTCGCCGCATTGGCGACTTGTTCCAGGGTCGGCGAGAAGAGACGGGCAGGGATCGCCAAGATGTTCTCCGTTGGACGGACGCACTGGCGTCGCGTCATGTTTAATCGGCGGCGATTTATCAGAAATAATTTGAGTGGTCACTCTCTTTTTTTAAGTGAGATGAAAGTGGCTCACCAGTGTACGGGTGCGTTTCGCTTGTCCGCCGATCCGCTGCCGGCCGATCCTCTGGCCACGAGGAGGAACGACATGACGACCCTGATGAGTGACCAGAGCGTGGTGCAGCGGGTTCTTGAGCACATCCAGAACGGCACGACAGATCTCGGCGACGACGTATGGCATGAGCCGGTGGCGCACTATCGGTCGGCGGACCGGTTGGCGGCTGAGATCGACCTTCTGCGCCGGCTCCCCATCGCGTTTTGTCCCTCCGCGGCGCTGGCAGAGCCGGGGGCCTACATCGCCCGCGAGGCGGCCGGCACGCCGATCGTCGTCGTGCGCGGCCAGGACGGCACGGTGAGAGCCTTCCGCAACGCCTGCCGTCACCGCGGCATGCAGGTCGCGACCGGCGCCGGCTGCAGCAAGGCCTTCGTCTGCCGCTATCACGGCTGGACCTACCGTCTTGACGGCAGCCTCAGCCACATCCCGCACGAGCACGGCTTTCCTGGCCTCGACAAGGCGACCCACGGCCTGGTGCCCGTGAACGCCGTCGAGCGGTCAGGGCTGGTGTTCGTCGTCCAGGATGGCGATGTCGATCATGGCGGCATGCTGAACGCACTGCCCGACCTGATCGCGCCGCAGCAGAAGATCTTTGCCACCAATGAAAGCGACACCGACGCCAACTGGAAGATCGTGGCCGAGGGGTTTCTCGAGGGCTATCACATCCGCTCGACCCATCGCGACACGTTCTATCCCTACGGCTTCGACAACCTGAACGTGATCGAACAGTTCGGCCGCAACAGTCGCGTGACCTTTCCGTTCCGGCGGATTGCCAAGCTGGCGCAGGTGCCGCCGGAAAGCCGTCGTGTTGATGGTCTGCTGACCTATGTCTATCACCTGTTTCCCAACGTGATGATCGCCGTGCTGTCGCAGCACACCAAGGTCGTGATCCTCGAACCGGTGTCGGTCGACCGTACCCGGCTGATCACGTTCGCGCTGGCGAATGCCGGCAGCGGTGCTGGCGAGCAGCAGGAAGCGGTGGCGCGCGATGCCGCTTTTGTCGACCAGACCGGCGCCGCCGAGGATCGCGAGGTGACCTGCGCCATCCAGCGCGGCATCGGCAGCGGTGCCAACGAGGTCTTCACCTTTGGCCGCTTCGAAGCGGCGATCGCGCACTTCCATCGTTCGCTCGACACAGCTCTGGCAACAGCGCGATAGTTGCTGCGCTCGTGATAAAAACGGTAGCCTGCCGCAACGGGGTATGTTGGGGCAGGCGTAATGAAAGGCGAGTATTGGCGCTGCCGCGCACAGGCAGTGGTGGCAGCGATTGTGGTCGTGTGCGGGGGTGGGGATGTCGCCGTCGCGCAGCAGCCTTCGGAAAATCCGAAACCGCAGGAATTGCCACGCACCGTCGTCACGGCGCCGCGGCCAGCCGAAGCGCAGCCGATCGATGCTGCCAGCGAGCGCAGCGTATCGGGCGAACGCACGCTGTCGCGTCCGACGGCACGCCCCGCCGAGGCGCTGGAAGTCACGCCCGGCCTGATCGTCACGCAGCACAGCGGTGAGGGCAAAGCCAACCAGTACTTTCTGCGCGGCTTCAATCTCGACCACGGTACCGATCTTGCCATCACGCTCGACGGTATGCCGGTCAACATGCGCACGCATGGTCATGGCCAGGGCTACGCCGACATCAACTTCCTGATCCCCGAGCTGCTGCGCAGCGTCACCATCCGCAAGGGGCCATATTTCGCCGACGAGGGCGACTTCGCGTCCGCCGGCGCCATCCATCTGGCCTACGCCGACAAGCTCGATCGCAACCTGATCCAGGCGACGGGCGGCAGCTTCGGCTACTGGCGCGGGCTTGGCATGACGTCATTCGCGGCCGGGCCGGGCACCGTGCTCGCCGCCGGCGAGCTGACCTTCTACGATGGGCCGTGGAAGGTCGACGACAACGTGCGCAAGTTCAACGCCGTGGCGCGCTACGGCCAGGGCACGGACGATAACGGCTTCGCCGTTACCGCCATGGGCTACCACAATCGCTGGACCTCGACCGACCAGATCCCGGCGCGGGCGGTGTCATCAGGGTTGATCAGCCGTTTCGGTTCGCTTGATCCCACCGATGGTGGCAGTTCCAGTCGCTTCAGCCTGTCGGGCCGCTGGAGCCGGTCGGACGATGATGGCAGCACCCGGATCGAGGCCTATGCGATCCGCAGCACGCTGAACCTGTTCAGCAACTTCACGTTCTTCCTCGACGATCCGGTCAACGGCGATCAGTTCCGTCAACGCGACAAGCGCACTGTCCTGGGCCTGAACGCGAGCCACACATTCAAGGGCACGCTGGGCGACAGCCCAACCGAGACGCGCATCGGCCTTCAGGGTCGTTACGACGATATTCGCGTCGGCCTGTTCAAGACGCATGAGCGCGAAACGCTGTCAACCGTGCGGGAAGACCGGGTGAGGGAGTCCAGCCTGGGCGTGTACATCCAGAATGCGACGCGATGGACGGACTGGCTGCGCACGACCATCGGGATACGCGGCGACTACTACGATGCCAAGGTTCGCAGCGACACCCCGGCCAATTCGGGCAAAACCCACGATTTCATCGCCAGCCCGAAGGCCGGCGTGGTGCTGGGCCCCTTCGCCAAGACTGAAGTGTTCCTGAACGGCGGCTTCGGTTTCCACAGCAACGACGTGCGGGGCGTGACCATCACGGTCGATCCCACCGACAAGGTGACGCCCCAACCGCGGGTGCCGCTG
>DATEIF010000766.1:0-22513 GCA_035279205.1 Vineibacter sp. | reverse complement strand
TCGGCCTGCGCGATGTCCTCAGCGGCAAGGCGGCGATCGTGGCGGCGCCGTTGTTCCACATGAACGCGCTCTTCTTCTCCAAGCAAATCGCGCAGCTTGGCGCGACCAACGTCCTGCTGCGTCAATTCAGTGGCCGCGCCTACATCGAAGCCATCGATCGTTATCGGGTGACTGTTCTGACGTCGGTACCGACGATGTTGGCGCTGGCCGTACGCGAGCGCGAGGCGCTGGCGCGTGCCGATCTGTCTTGTGTGAAGTTCGTCTTCACCGGCTCGGCACCGCTCACGCAGGCGCTGGCAGATACGGTGCGCGCGACATTTCCCGGGGCCGAGTTCTCCAACGGCTATGGCACGACCGAAGGCGGTCCCAGCGGGTTCGGCCCGCATCCCGAGGGCCGCAAGCGGCCCGACACCGCGATCGGCTACCCGCAGCCCTATGTCGAGGTGAAGCTGGTGGGCGGCCCGACACCCGACGAGGGTGTGCTGCACATGCGCGCGCCGACCATGATGCCGGGCTACCTCAACCTGCCGCAGAAGACGCAGGAGAAGCTGAATGACGGCTGGTACGACACCGGTGACGTGATGCGCCGCGATGCCGACGGCTTCTTTCATTTCGTGGGGCGCGCCGACGACATGTTCGTCTGCGGCGGCGAGAACATCTATCCCGGCGAAGTGGAGAAGCTGCTCGAGCGCCACCCGACGATCCATCAGGCATCGGTCGTGCCGGTCGCGGACGAAATCAAGGGCGAGGTGCCGATCGCCTTCCTGGTGGCGCGCAAGGGGACGGCGCCGACGGAAGCGGACATCAAGCAATACGCGCTCGCCAACGGACCAGCATACGCTCATCCGCGCCGCGCGTTGTTCTTGCCTGATCTGCCGCTGGCCGGCACCAACAAGATCGACCGCAAGGCTCTCATCGCCCGCGCGCGAGAGCTGTTTCCCAACGGCGTCCGCGAGGGCCGCTGAAGCAACCCTCTCCCGCTGGCGGGAGAGGGAGGGGCCCGCGCAAAGCGCGGGAGGGTGAGGGGCTACGGACCTCGTCCTCAATCCCTCATCCGGCCGCCGCTGCGCGGCGTCCACCTTCTCCCGCAAGCGGGAGAAGGAATCAGGAGAATAGATAATGCGTGCTGTGGTGCTGCACCGTCATGGGCCGATCGCGGACATGACCTACGAGACGGGCTTCCCGGATCCGACCCCTCGGCCCGGCGATGTCATCGTGCGCGTGAAAGCCTGCGCGCTGAACTACCATGACATCTTCACCATCCGCAGCATGCCCGGCATCAAGATCACAATGCCGCGGATTGTCGGTCTCGACCTGGCGGGTGAAGTCGCCGAGGTCGGGCCTGAGGTGACAGATTGGAAAGTCGGTGATCGCGTCGCGGTCGACCCGATCGACCGCGTGCGCGGCGGCTTGACCGGCGAGACCTTCGACGGCGGCATGGCCGAGTTCGTTCGTCTCAGCGCGCACCAGCTGTTGCGCCTGCCGGACGACGTCGCATTCGATACCGCAGCCGCACTGCCCTGCGCCTACGGCACCGCCTACCGCATGATGGTGACGCGTGGTGCGGTAAAGGCGGGCGAGAAGGTGCTGATCCTCGGCGCCTCCGGTGGCGTCGGCACCTGCTGCGTGCAGCTCGCCAAGCTGGTCGGGGCCGAAGTTGCCGTTTGCGCCAGCAGCACGGAGAAGCTGGAGCGGTTGCGCGGGCTGGGCGCCGACCACCTGATCAACTATGCCTCCGAAGATTTCATGGCGGCCTCGCACCGGGTCTTCGGTCGGCCGCGGGTGTGGGGCTCATCAGGAGCTGCGGACGGCGCCGACGTGGTCGTCAACTTTACGGGCGGCGATACCTGGGTGCCGTCGATTCGATGCCTGCGCCGTCAGGGCCGCCTGCTGACCTGCGGTGCGACAGCCGGCTTCGATCCCAAGGAAGACATCCGCTACATCTGGACTTTCGAGCAGAACATCATGGGCTCGAACGGCTGGCTGAAAGAGGATATCGTGGCGCTGCTCGAGCTGGTGCAGCAGGGCAAGCTCGATCCTTGCATCGATCAGCGCTTCAAGCTCGCCGACGGCCTTGCGGCGCTGAATGCGCTGGAGCAGCGCACGATCACCGGTAAGATCATCGTCGAGCCTTGAGTGAGGGAAAGCCTTCATGGTGAGCACAGGTGAATGCTTTGCATTCACCGGGTCGAACCATGAAGCTTTCTTCAAACGTACTTGCGCATCATGGCCGTCAGGTTGCCGTGGTTGACGCCACTGCCGGCGGCGTAGTCGAACGTTCCGGTCTCGGTCAGCGCCTTCAGCGTGCGCTGGGCGAAGCCGTAAGTCGCCGACATCAGGCTGCCGCCCAGGCTGACGCGGCGGACGCCCAGGGTGCGCAGTGTGGCGAGCGGCGGCACGTGGCCGCGGGCAACGGCCATGACGTTCAGCGGGCCTTTGATGGCCTTGGCCAGGGCGCCGATGGTGGCGTCGTCGACCGGTCCCGGCACGAAGGCCGAGCGGGCGCCGGCTGACAGGAAGGCATTGGCGCGGCGCACCGCCTCGTCGACGTTCTGCGCCGGCGTGCCCAGGGCGACCAGAAACGGATCCGTGCGGGCGTTGAGCACGAAGTCGGGAAGCCCGGCGGCGCGGGCCGCCTCGGCGCCGGCTTTGATGCGCGCGATCGCCTGGTCGAGGTCGAACAGCTTGTGTGTCGCGGGATCGCTGTCCTCGATATTGCAGCCGACCAGGCCCGCGGCGATCGCGCGGCGCACGGTTTCGGCGACATCCGCTGGCGCGGCGCCATAGCCAGCTTCAAGGTCGGCGCTGACCGGCACCGGCACGCGCCGAGCAATTTCGCCCGCCACGGCCAGCATGCGATCGCGCCCGATGTTCTCGCCGTCGGGCAGGCCTTGTGCGAAGGCGACACCGGCGGACGTCGTGGCCAGCACGTCGAAGCCGGCCTCGACGATCAGCGCAGCGCTCGGCATGTCCCAGGCGTTGGGCAGGATGAAGCAGCCCTCATCATGCAGCCTGGCAAAGCGCGCCGCCTTCTCGGCCAGCGATGGCTTCGTCATGTGATCCTCATGCGTTGGCTGTGTGTGCGGCGTCAGCCCGTCATCGCTTGGCGCAACTGCTCTTCGTAGTAGTCGGCCAGCGCCTCCAGTGCCGGCACCGTGCTGGCGCCGGCGATGGATGCGCCATGCATGATGGCAATGGTGCGCGGCGCCAGTGCCGCGAGGCGGCGGATCGTGGGGCCGGTCTTCGGTGTCAGGCTGGTGAAGCCATAGGCTTTCTCCGCCGCGATCGCCGGTTCGAGGATGTCCTTGTCGGTCAGCGCCGGGCTGTCGCCCAGCTGGGTGAACAGGTCGCTGCTGAACAGCGTGCCCGTGGTCTCTTCGTAGAGCAGGCTGGCATCGACCGCGTGCGGTACGTGCGGCGTCGAGAGATGCCGCACGCGCTTGCCGCCCAGATCGAGCACCTCGTTGTCGGCCAGTGCCCGCGGCGGACGCGGCGCCTGGTCATTCAGCCAGATGGCGCAACCGAAGCGACCTTGCGCGGCGGTGGCCTGCGGCGCCGCGGCCAGCCAGTCGTTCAACGATCCGCACTCGTCGGCCTCGGCGTGGCTGTAGGTGATCCAGCGCAACCGCTTCAGGTCGATGACCTTGCCGGCCGCCGCCGACACCGACGCGAACAGCGACCGCATGCCGGTGTGGAACAGCAGCGGTTCATCGGCATCGATCAGGAACTGGTTGAAGGTGAAACCAGGCGCGCCGTTGGCGCCGGGAATCAGCGTGCACAGCCGGTAGATCTTGTCAGCGATTTCGTCGACGCGCGTTTCCATGGTTCGCTTCCTCTGTCATACCGTCGGTATGTAAAATAATATGAGTAGCAAACATGTCAACGGTTAGAATGTCCGCATGGAGACAGACAGAGAGCGCAGCCGGCGCGAGGAATATTCGGAGGCGACCCGTCTGGCGTTGCTGCATGCGGCCAAAACTCTTTTTGCATCACAGGGTTATCAGGCAACGGGCATCGAGGCGGTGGCCCAGGCCGCGCGCGTCACCCGAGGCGCGCTCTATCATCATTTCGATGACAAGAAGGCCCTCTTCGACGCGGTGATCGTCGACCTGCAGGCGAATGCCGCCCGCGTCATTGCGGCGCGGGCGCGCGCCGAGCCCGACAAATGGCAGCGCCTGCGCGTGGGTACCGATGCCTTCCTGGAGGTCTGCCTTGACCCTGCTTACCGCTGGCTGGTCATCCAGGAGGCACCCGCCATCCTGGGACGCAAACGCTACCAGGAGATCGACGAGGCCTACCCGCTGGGGCTGATGACCGCGACCCTGATGTCGCTGCGTCGGGCCGGTGAATTGACGTTCGATGATCCCGATCTGCTGAGCCGCATGATCTCAGCCATGATCTGCGAGGTGGCACAGCTGTTGGCCGACAGTGAGACGCCGGAGACCCTGAAGCCGCACGTACAGGAGGCGCTGGACCGGATCCTGGCCGCGTTCAGGCGGACGGAACCCGCCTGACTACCGCGGCCGTCGGATCAAGACATAGAAGGCCCCGCCGCCGCCGTGCCGCACATGAGCCGTGCGCACGCCATAGATGCGGGACCGGTTTTCCGGCCGGTTGAGCCAGTGGGGGAACTCGGCGCGGATGCGGCCTTCGCTCATGCGGCCATCCTGTTCGCGCAGGCCCTTGCCGGTGATCACCAGCGCGACGCGACAGCCCGTCGATTGGGCGCGCTCCAGGAAACGCGCCAGCGTGCGTTCGGCCTGGGCCACGGTCAGGCCGTGCAGATCAAGACGCGCGTCGGGTTCGAGCCTGCCGCGCCGCAGCTTGTCCGCCGTGGCGCGATCCAGGCCGGTCGTCGCCGTCGGGTCCAAGGGCGGTGCCGCCGTCTTTCCTGCCGGTGGACCGCGCCGGGCGGTGGTCGGTGCCCGCTGGCCGTCTCCGCGCGCCGCAGGCTGTGGCCGGGTCGCGCGCGATCGCCGGCCCTTCAGTGGCCGGACATCCTTCATCGCGGCACGGAACAGCGCCTCGGGATCGCTATCGTCGATCGCCATGGCCGGCTTGTAGCACAGGTGGACCGCTCTCTTGCCGCTGCCGGAGCCTCTCGCTACAAGCCGCATCCTGAGCGTTGAG
Source organism: Vineibacter sp. (assembly GCA_035279205.1). Classification (GTDB taxonomy): domain Bacteria; phylum Pseudomonadota; class Alphaproteobacteria; order Reyranellales; family Reyranellaceae; genus Vineibacter. The sequence goes on along the minus strand of DATEIF010000766.1, from coordinate 17,383 downwards.
GATCATCGATGGCCGCGCCCACCATTCCTGTGCCAACCCTGCCCAGCGGCGGTTCCGACCCCGATCTGCGCGACGGGCTGGAGTTCCTGCGCGGCGGCCGATTTGCCGATGCCGAGGTGCGTTTCCGCTCTGCCATGGCGCGATTCGGCGAGCGGCCGGACATCTTGCATTTCCTGGCCGTGTGCGTGGTCAATCGCGGCGACGCGGCCGCGGCCGAAAAACTGTGGCGCAAGGCGATCAAGCGCGATCCCGACGAGGCGATGCTACATTTCAACCTCGGCGCGGTTCAGCATCGCCAGGGACGGCTTGACGATGCGGTCAAGAGCTGGCGCCAGGCGGCCCGGCTTGACGGCAACTATCACGAAGCCCGCCTGCGGTTGGCCGGGACCCTGGCCGAGATGGAGCGGCATGCCGAGGCGGAGAGCGTCTATCGTGAGTTGATCGCGGCGCTGGAAGCGGCCACGGAAGGCGATGCCGCACCCGAGGTCGTGGCGCAGCGCTGGCATCAGACGGCGATGGCCCAGGCCGGGCTGGGTTATGTGCTCTATCGCCTCGAGCGACCTGCCGATGCGCTCGCGCCCTTCAACGCGGCGATCACCGCCATGCCGGCGACGGCGCCCGAATGGCCAGGGATCCAGGCCGACCGCGGTCTGGCGCTTGCGGCCGCTGGAAACGTCGAGGACGGCCTGGCGGCGATCGACGAAGCCCTTTCCGTGGCGCCCGATCGCGCCGCGCTGCATCACAGCCGGGGCCATGTGTTGTTTCACACCGGGCGCATTGCCGACGCGGCCGCCGCGCTGCAGCGCGCCGTGGAGCTCGATGCGTCGCGCGCCGACTCGGCCCGCCTGCTGGGGCTTGCGCGCGAACGATCGGGCGATCCGGTCGGCGCCATGCAGGCTTTCGAGACGGCGCTGAAAGCACGACCGGGTTTTTCCGAGGTCGTGCAGGATGCGTCCTCGCTGGCCATCGATCGCGGCGAGTTCGGCCACGCGCTCGACTTGCTGAAGCCCTATCTCGAGCAGCATCGCGACGATGCGCGGGCGTGGAACAATGCTGGCATCGCTTTCCTGATGCTGAATGAGCTCGAGCGGGCACACGCGGCGTTCAAGCGGGCACACCGGCTGACACCCGACGACCCGCTGGTGCTGACCAACTATGGCCGCACGCTGACGCGCATGGATCGCGCGCAGGAAGCAGCGCCTCTGCACCGCAGGGCGCTCGAGCTGCAGCCCGGCGATCCACGCCTGCTCGGCCATTACGGCAACTGTCTTCTGGTGCGGGGCCATCTCGAGGAGGCCCGCAGGGCCTATGAGAACGCCTTGATCATCGACCCCGACAACGCCGATGCGCGTGCCGGCATGGAGCAGCTGCGGGCGATGTCGACTGCGGCGACAACGCCGCAGGCCTGAGGATTCGCACAATGCCCGACGACGCTGCGTTTACACCCGTCGACAATCTTGCGCTGGTCCGCGCGCGGATCGCCGAGGCCGCGAAGGCGGTGGATCGCGATCCAGCCAGTGTGACCTTGGTCGCCGTGTCCAAGACACACGGTGCCGATCGGGTCGCGGCGTTGATCGGTGCCGGGCAGCGCACGTTCGGTGAGAACCGCGTGCAGGAAGCCGAAGCGAAGTTTCCGGCGTTGAAGGCAGCGCATCCGGATCTGGAGCTGCATCTGATCGGTCCGCTGCAAACCAACAAGACCCGTGATGCCGTGGGGCTGTTCGACGTGATCGAAAGCGTGGACCGCCCCAAGCTCGCGGCCGAACTGGCAAAGGAAATGGCGCGGCAGAACCGAAGGCCGGCGTGCTTCGTGCAGATCAACACGGGCGAGGAGCCGCAGAAAGCCGGTGTGATGCCGGCAGAAGCGGACGCCTTCATTCGCGCCTGCATCGACGACCATGGGTTGCCCGTCGTCGGCGTGATGTGCATCCCGCCGCTTGACGAGGAGCCGGCTTTGCATTTCGCGCTGCTGCGCAAGATTGCCGACCGCAATGGCTTGGCGCGCGTGAGTATGGGGATGAGTGCCGATTACGAAACGGCGATTCGTTTTGGTGCCACGCACGTGCGGGTCGGCACGGCTCTGTTTGGCCATCGCGAAAAAATCTAAAGCACGTCGCTGATGCAGCGCGATGCATGCCCGACGATCGGTAAAATGAATTGGTGGGCACTGTCACACCTGCGTGTGACGGTGCGTCTCGGGAATGGATGCGTCGCTGTCCTGTTTATCTGTTCACAGAACAGTGTGAAGGGTTGAACAGGCGCCACACGATCGCCACATCTGATGCCATGGAGCGAGCGTAAGCTCACCAACTGGCCGACAGAGCCCGCGATAGATGTGCCTTTGTGGTGCAACCGAGGCGGGTCCCGGCCGAATGGGACGGCATGAGGACGATTTGATGGTGCGGCCGGGGATGGGCCGGGCGCGCCGCGCGTATCGATGACCGCATCGATGGCGCGAGGTGGAGGGGATCATGCAACCCAGGTCATGGGCGCTGGCGCTGACGATGGCGGCAGCGTTGGTGATGCCGATCACGACCGTGCGCGCCGAGGACCCGGTCCTGCGGCAGACGTCGTCGTGGCCACCGGATCCCGAAGCCATGACGACGCGCGAGTCGACGCGCGATGAAGGTGCTGTCGTCACATGGTCAGCGTTGGACCCGCCAGGTCTGGTCGATGCCCTGCGCCGTGGTGGGCTGGTGCTGCTCGTCCGTCACGGCCAGGCAGCCGGCAGTGATCGCGATCCGGCGCCGTGGCGCATCGCGGGCGATCGTCGTTCCCAAAGCAACTTGACGTCGGCCGGCAAGGAACAGGCGCGGTTGATCGGTGACGGCCTGCGCGCGCTGGGCATCCCCGTGGCCAAGGTCGTTGCCAGCCCTTATTACCGGGCGCGCGACTTTGCCGAGATCGCGTTCCGCGCCAAGCCGGTCATTGCCGCCGACTTGGGACCGGAGAATCCGGGCCAGGTTGACGCCTACAAACGGTACCTTGCTGCGCCGCCGGCTGGCAGCAACCTGGTCGTCGTGGGCCACCTGCTGGCACCGACGACAGCTCAGATCTCGCAGCTCAATGAGTTGGGCGATGGTCACGTTGCGGTCTATCGGGGCGATGGCACGACTCTGCTGGCGCTGATCGCGCCGTCCGATTGGGCGCGGCTCGTCGAGGCCGTACCGGGCGGCTGAACGCGCCCGTTTGCTGAAAGGTGAAGGCCCTGGCCCCAGGTCGGGGCCTTTTTCTTTTTGTGCGACGGCAGCGGGCGCGATGCACTCCTTTTCGTGCCGAGCCTGACGGCATAAGATATATGCGTTCGTCCGCGACGATTTTCTGCCCGTCAGGAGCTCCTATGTATGGTCCGCTGCGCGCCGTGATCGGCGCGCTTGGTTTCGTATCGATGACGGCTTGCACGAGCGCGGGGGGCGATGGCAGCAGCAGCGCGGACCGCCCGGCGGTGACCCTGACAAGCGTCGAGCCCGGCCGCTTCGAGTCCAGCCGCCCGGGCACGCCCATCGCGCTCGCCACCATCAAGACCATGGACGAGGGCCAGGTCGCCAGTACCTTCGGCCGGCCGGTGCTCCAGCGCAACGAGGGCACCGTCGCCCGGCTGCTGCGATTCCGCAGCGATGCCTGCGATCTCGACCTTTTCCTCTATTCGGCCGGTGGAACCTGGCAGGTACGCCACGCCGAAGCCCGTGACCGGGCACTGCGTACGCTGCCGGTCGATCGCTGCGCCGGTTCGGTCTCAGCGCAGCGCCGGTAGCCCTTCCCGAGCGTAGCGAGGGATGGCGCTTGGTCTCTACTTCCCGCCGCGGTCCTCGCGCCAGAGATCGAGGCGTTCCTGGACCGGCCGGTCGGAGAAGCTGAACAACACCGCCTCGCTATCGGCGCGATGCGTCACGCGCGCCCAGCTGGGTGCCACGAAATGATCGCGCTTCGTCCAGCGGAAGGTCTGGTCGCCGATGGTCGTTTCACCGGATCCCTCGACGACCGAGAAGATCGTCCCGTCGGTTGATCGGTATGGCGCGGTGGCGAAGCCCTTGGGCAAGAGCTGCATGAACGTGCCCATGGTGGCGATCGGCGCGCCGCCGCTGGCCGGATTGACGTAGCGCAGCTTGTGGCCGTGGCATGGGTCGGGATCACCGGCCTTGGTCAGGCGATCCAGGGCTTCGCGCGTACGGGCGTACGGGTAATTGAAGATCGGCGAGGTTTGCCGCGTGGGCTTCCAGTCGACCGGCAGCAGGCCTTGCGCGAAGCGCGCGTCGGAGTCGCCCTCGGGCCGCGTCACCGGCTGTTCGTCCTCGCCATAGTTCTCCGCGAAGCCGGCGTTGAACAGAGCGACCAGCGGGATGTCGAGGCCATCGAGCCACACCATCGGCCTGGACGAGTCGTTGCCATGGTCATGCCAGGTCCAGGTCGGCGTGATGACGAAGTCGCCCTCGCGCATGATGGTGCGCTCGCCGTCAACGGCGGTATAGGCGCCCTCGCCCTCGACGATGAAGCGCAGTGCGGATTGCGTATGGCGGTGGCTCGGCGCGATCTCGCCGGGCAGGATCAGCTGCAGGCCGGCGTAGAGTGTCGGCGTGCAGCAGGCGCTGCCGCGCAGGGCGGGATTTTCGAGAATCAGCACCCGGCGCACGGCTTCCTTGGCCGTGATCAGGCTGCCGGACTCCATGAGGAAGGGACGAACGGCGTCATAGGACCAGTGCGCCGGTACGTATTTCGGCGCCGGCATCGGCGGCACAAGCTGGTGCATGGACTCCCAGAGGGGCGCCATCGACAGGGCACCGATCCGTTCATAGAAATCGCGCCGCGCATTGTTGCCGGTGGTGGGCTTGAGGGTGGCAGTCTGGGCACTCATGGCCGGTCTCGTCGCATCGGTGGTTCTGGTTCGTCGCCATTCTAAGCCGCTGGCCTGCAGAGCGCCAATGCGTCGCCCCTGGTTGCGAGGCTGCTGTGCCTGGGTTTCATTGCACGGCAATACGCGCGTGAGGGGGATTCATGGGTTCGGTCATGACACGGCGGGGCGCACTGGCGCTGACGGCGGGTGCGGCATTGGCACAGACGGCCGTGGGGCGTGCGCGGGCGCAGACCTATCCCGGCGGGCCGATCCGCATTGTCGTGCCGTTCGCGGCCGGCTCGGCCACCGATACCGGCGCGCGGCACATCTCGGAGGGCCTCAACAAGCTGTGGGGCGTACCGGCGGTAGTCGAGAACAAGGCCGGCGGCAACGGTGCCATTGCCGCCGAGATCGTGGCACGGGCCAAGCCGGATGGTCAGACCCTGTTCGTGACGTCCAACACGGCCGTGGCCTCCAATGTCGCAATGTTCAAGTCGCTCAGCTACGACCCGCTGAAGGATTTCGAGCCGCTCACCGCCATCGGATCGGCGCCGACCTTCCTGATGATCCACCCGTCGCTGCCGGTGACGGACGTGAAGGGGTTGGTGGCGCTGGCAAAGCAGCAGCCCGGCAAGCTGAACTTTGCCAGCGGCAGCGCTTCCACGCGCATCTCGGGCGAGATGCTGAAATGGAAGACCGGCATCGACATCGTTCACGTGCCCTACAAGAGCACGCCGCTGGGTCTGCAGGATCTCGTGGCGGGCCACGTTCAGATCATGTTCACAGATCCGGTCACCGGCCTGCCGCAGGTCAAGGCCGGGACGGTGCGCTGCCTGGGGACGTCGTCGCGCCAGCGCTACCGGTTGACGCCCGATATACCGACCATGATCGAGCAGGGTCTCGAGGGCTTCGAGCTGGGCTCGTGGACGGCGGTCTACGCGCCGGCCGGACTGCCGGTCGCGGTGCGCGACAAGCTGCATGCGGCGCTGGTGCAGATCATCAGCGATCCGGCTTATGTGAAGCGGCAGGCGGAGAGCGGCTCGGAGATCAGCCCGACCAGTCCCGACGACCTGCGCCGCATCCAGCTGGCTGAAATCCAGATCTATCGCGACATCATGAAAGCCGCCGGCATCGAGCCGGAATAGTTGCCTTCATGGTGAACTTGTCGAACCATGGAGGCTTCGCACGGACCGAAGTGTCAACGCTTCATGGTTCGACAGGCTCACCATGAAGCTTACCGCTATCCAAGCCGCGCCTGGCGGGCGCGAATGCGCTCGCGGTGCAGGATATACAGGCCGGCGCCGACCAGCAGCGCGATGCCCAGCCACGACAGCAGATCGGGCACCTCGTGCCAGACGGTGTAGCCGATCACCAGGGCGCCCAGCATGCCGGTGTAGCGGAAGGCGCCGATCAACGACACCTCGCCGGTGCGCATGGCGACGATCACCAGATGATAGCCCGACGCCAGGAACAACGAGGCCGTGGCCAGCAGGCCGAACGCACGCCAGTCCACGGGCTGCCAGCCTTCGATCGCGACCACGATGCCGGCGAACAATGTGACACCCAGCGCGGTCGACAACGTGATCACGATCGAGGGCACGCTGCTGTCGATGCGGCGTGTATAGACGTCCCGCGCACCGTTCATCACCGTCGCCGCGAAGGCGAGCAGCGCCCACCAGTCCAGTCCGTCGGGCGTGGGCCGGATGATCAACAGCACGCCCGCGAACCCCGCCGCCACCGCGCTCCAGCGGCGCCAGCCGACGTGCTCGCGCAGCAGCAGCACGGCCAGCACGCAAATGGCCAGTGGCGTCGCCATGTTGATGGCGGTCGCGATCGAGATCGGCATGTTGAAGAGCGCGATGAGGTAGCCGAACGTGCATAGCACGTCGAGCGACGCGCGGACCAGCACATGCGGATCGATCAACCGCGGCAACGCCCGCGCATGGCCCATCGCCAGTACGGCGGCAAAAGTCAGAGCCGTCGCGAAAGCGCCGCGCAGGAGGATGGCCTGCCCGGCGGGCAGCGCTTCGGCCGCGAGCTTGATCAGCGCGTCGTTGACGATGAACAGCGTCATCGCAATGGACATGGCCATGATCCCGCGACGGTTGGCATCGAGCGGATGTGGCGGAAGGGCGATGGCCGTTGACATGTCGGGCGGCAATTCTACCGCTGCGTGTCGGCAACACCAGCGCGACGATGCCGAGCCTCCGATGCGGATTCGCCGGGACAGGTAGGATATGAACCACTCCCCGGCGGGGAGTGGTCGGCGAGCGCGAAGCGATCGTCGGGTGAGGGGACGCCGAAGCCGCACGCGATGCTCGATGAGAAGCACCGGGTGAGCGTTACAGCCCCTTCACAGGTGTTGACGCGCCGACCTATCCCCGGGTGGCTGCGTCATTCACCCCTCGCCCCGCTCTCGCGGCGGCGAGGAGAGAACCGCGATACAAACGATACGAATTCCCCCATGGTGCGGCATGTTGGCGATACGAAGCCGCTTTAGGGTCTCACGGACGGTGGAGGTCGAAGGCCACCCCTGGAAACCCCGGAGAGATCACATGCGCAAGACCTTTTTCCTCATCGCCGCCGTTGGCCTTGCCCTGAGCGCTTCGCCGGCCGCATGGGCAGGCCAGACCTGGAACGGTCAGACCTGGAACGGCCAGACCTGGAACGGCCAGACCTGGAATGGTCAGACCTGGAATGGCCAGGCGGACAAGGGCGCCGCACAAGGTCCTTCCGCGGCGATCCGGGTGATCGCGGTCGAATTGCCGGCGACACGTTGAGCCCGGCGATCGCTGGAGCACACCATGTCGATCGACCGACGTTTCCCTCAGCGCGCCGGAGGAGATGATGCCTCCGGCGATGCTGGAGGGTCGCCGGTCAGAGCGATGGTTCGTTTGTCGGGTTGTGTCGTGGCTCTGTTGCTGGCCGCCTGGGCCGCTGCGGTGGCCTTGGAGTGTGCGCGTGTGCTGTGGGCCGGCGGCGATCTCCACTGGGACGTCCTGCTGCGTGCGCCGACCAGCCTGAGCAACCTCATCACGCTGCCGATCATGGCCGGCGCAATGTTGATTGACCGGCTTGCGAACGGACCCGACCGATTCGCGATGCGCGGTCTGTTGCATCGCACGCGATACGACCTGTTTTTCGTGCTTGCCGATGCCACCGGCGCCATGACGGCGCTCGCGCTCGTCTTCTCATTTGGCCTCAGCGCCTGGATTGGCGCCGCCATCGATGGTGCCCCCTCGGTGTGGTTGTCGGCGGTGATGCCCTTCTGGCTGCAGGTGCCTGCGGTCTTCCTCGCCGCGACCTTCGCCGCTTATTGGGGTCATCGCTTCATGCACACGCGCCTGATGTGGCCGCTGCACGCGATCCACCATGCGGCGACCGATCTCACCGCATTGACCGACAGCCGACAGCACCCGCTGGACGACCTCATCAAGTCGATGCCGGTCATGCTCGTCCTGGCAGTCATGGGCTTCGATCCCGACGCGGTGTTCGTGGCCGCCTTGATCGGGCGCCTGCAGGCGGCGTTTATCCATTCCAACGCGCCGTGCCCGCTGTGGCTGGAACGTTGGGTGATTGCCGGCCCGGCGCTGCACCGGGTGCATCACGGTGCGGCGCCCGAGCATCATGACCGCAACTATGCCGCGCTGGTGCTGTGGGACCGGCTGTTCGGGACGTTCTCGCTGCCCGACAATGCCCGCAGCGTGCGGACTGGTGTGGATAGCGCGCGCACCGGGGACCAGGGGCCGGTATGCGACATGCTGGGCGCGGGCCGTGCGTGGCTGGAAGGCCTGGTTGCCCCGATGCGTCGGGCCGCCGTGCCGTACGCGTCGGTCAGAAGCAGCCGGACCCACGGATGAGAGCGAGGACGGCTCTTACTATCGCGGGTTCGCTATTACGCCGTCGTCTGACCCATCTTCAGCAATGCCGCCCAGTGCGCATCTGAGACCGGCTGGACCGACAGCCGTGATGAGCGCACCAGCGCCAGGTCCTTGAACTTCGGCTCGGCCTTGACGGCGACCAGGGTGACCGGCGTCTTCAGCGGCTTCACGGCCTCGAGGTCGACCATGCCGAACTTGCCGGTCTTGTCGGTGTGGTCGGGATAGTACTCCTTCACGATCTTGGCGATGCCGACGATCTCCTTGCCCTCGCCGGAATGGTAGAAGAAGGCGAGGTCGCCGGTCTTCATCGCCTTGAGGTTGGCGGCGGCCTGGAAGTTGCGCACGCCGCTCCAGAAGGTGCGCTTGTCCTTGACGAGCTGGTCCCAGGAATAGGTCGACGGTTCGGACTTCACCAGCCAGTAGGCCATCTCACTCTCCCTCACCCTTCAGTGGCCGCGCCAGCAGCGCACGGATCGTGGCATCGACATCGGCGCCATCATGCAACAGGGCGGCGACGGCGGTACAGATCGGCATGTCGACCTGATATCGCGCCGCCAGCGACTGGACGATGGGTGCGGTGTGAAAGCCCTCGGCAACGCTGGGCTTGTCGGCGAGGAAATCGGTGGCGGTGACGCCTTGACCGATCGCCGCCCCCAGCGACCGGTTGCGCGATAGCGGGCCGTTGCAAGTCAGGGTGAGATCGCCCAGGCCGGCCAGACCGGCCAGTGTCTCCAGCCGCGCGCCCATCGCCACGCCCAGGCGCGCCATCTCGGCGAAGCCGCGGGTCAGCAGGGCGGCGCGAGCGTTGTCGCCCAGCTTGCGGCCCTCGACGATGCCGCAGGCGATTGCCAGCACGTTCTTGATCGCGCCGCCTAGGGCCACGCCGACCACATCGTCGGTCCAATAGGGGCGAAACGTCGGTGTGCGCAGTGCATGGGCGAGCGCCTCGCCCAGCGTGCGGTCGGGGCTGGCGAGCGTAACCGCCGTCGGGAGGCCACGCGCGACCTCCTCTGCGAAAGTCGGGCCGGAGAGCATCGATATCGATCGGCCGGGCAGCGTCTCGGCCACAGCCGCGGGGATCAGGTTTCCGGTCGCGGCTTCGATGCCCTTGGCACAGACCACGATCGGCACGGTCGCCGCCACCAGCGGCGCCAACTGCTGGGCCAGGGCGCGCGATACCTGCGCCGGCGTCACCAGCAGAAGCACGTCGCAGGCCGCCAGATCGGCCAGGGCCCGGGTCGCTGTAATCCCGGGTTCGATGGCGTGACCCGGCAGGTAGCGCGTGTTGCGGCGCGCACCGTTGATATCGTCGACCACCTCCGGCTCGAGCGCCCACAATGTCACGCGGCGGCCGGCACGATGTGCCGTCAGCGCCAGCGCCGTCCCCCAGGCGCCGCCGCCGACGATACCGATATGTGCGTAGACCGCTGTCATGGGCTGCATGTCCGCTAGCCGGCGCGGCGCTGCTGCGCCTGCGGGCTGCGGTTGCGGAAGAACGTTGTCAGCACGAAGCGACGGCCGCGTGTCACCGGCAGCGCCTCGTGCAGCAACGAGCACGAGAAGACGGCGGCGGCGCCGGCCTTGGGCTTGTAGCGTGTGGGTCCATATTCCGGGAACACCAGCTCGCCGCCGTCATAGTCCTCGTTGAGGTTCAGCGAGACGGCAAACGTTCGGTCCGCCGTCTGCGGCGTGCCGTTGTCGCGATGCGCCCGGAAGTAGTGCTGTTCTTCGGCGGCATACGAGATGATGACATGCGCATCGAAGCCGAACTGGACATCCCAGCCGAATGCTTTGCCCAGCTCCGGCCCGATGCGGTAGGCCAGCCGGTCGGAGATCTGCTTGTTGATCGCCGGATCGGTGACGATGTGGTCCTCGGTGCGCTTGCGGTCGGCCGCCACGACGTTGCCGTACCGGCTGGCGACACCGCCATCGGTCCGCTCGCCCGACGACCACAGCTCGATCAGGCTCCGGCAGAACGGCGCCTCGAACACCCGCGGCAGCATCAACACCGGCGCGACCGATCCGAACAGCACCTGCTGCTGCGGCCGGTCGGTGCGCGCGATGGCGGTGGCATCGCCGATCATCGCGATCTGCGTCTCGAGCGGCGCGCCGGCAGATTGGGCGACAAGCCGCTGGTTGGGATCCAGCACCAGGACACGGCGCGCATGCGCGGTCGTGCCGGCCGCGGCATCGGGCGCCAGCAACGTGCCCAGGAAGCGGTTGTTGGCGTCGCACAGGACGAAGAGTTTTTCGGCGTTGGGCACGGCGGCATTGTTCAATGCCGCCAACGTGGCCGATGGCGCCATGCCGACCACCAGCACCGGCGTGGCACCGGCAGCCGTGATGGCAGCCAGCAGCTGTGTCACCCCCGTATCGACGGCGCGTGCGTCGGCCAGTGCCAGCAGGGCCACGGGCTCGCCCTGGAACGCCCACAGCAGTTTGCGCGCCTGGCCGTCTGGACCCGGCAGGGCGATGTCGGGGACCCGATCACCGGGCCGGAACGGGAAGGCGACGCCGCTCATGCTCACAGACTCAGGTTGAAGGCGATGGAGATGCGCTCGGCGGCACCGCGATAAGGCCGCACCGCGTGCAGCATCCAGGCCGGAAACAGCACCATGCGGCCGGCCCGCGGCGGGATGGTCTCGCACGCACCCATCGATCGGCCGCCGGGCACGGTCCAGGCGAGGTGCGGCGCATACATGGCCGGTGTCGCGCCGCGCGGATCCATGAACTCCAGCTCGCCGCCCAGCGATGGATCGGCGCCGATGCCGCCGTCCTCGACGTAGTAGACGCCAGACCAGAAGCTGCCGGGATGGAAGTGGAACTCGTTGCCGTGGCCGGCGCGATTGACGTTGGCCCAGATGTTGGCCTTCCACGCGATCGTCACGGCACGCCCCTGGCGGTCGCAGGTCAGTCCGTTGACCACACCGCGCGCCACATCCAGCAGGCGGGCCGCCGGTGCACCGCCCCAGCGCTCCATGTCCCAGCTCGATTGCCAGCCGCCCAGGTTGCTGTGCTGCGTCCCCGGCGAGGCTTTCTCCTGGTCCAGGATCACGCGCTTGAGCGCGGCGTTCAGCGCGACAGCGTCAGGCACATCGACCACGGCGACGGGCGTGGCGAACAAAGGCGCGACTTCAACTTTGGCGGCGGCGGTACTCGAGGACATGCGAGCAGCCTACACCTTCACGCCGGCGCCGACACCGGTCCTGCCGATGGCGGCGCGCGCCGTCGGATCCAGCGGCCAGCGTGGCCGCGGCGCGACGTCGAGCCCATCCACCAGTCCCAGCCGCAGCCGTTCGATGCCGGCCCAGGCGATCATGGCGGCGTTGTCCGTGCACAGCGCCGGCGGCGGTGCCACGAGGCGGGCGCCGTGGGCTGCCGCAAGATCGGCCAAGCGCGCGCGCAGGTGCTGGTTGGCGGCGACGCCGCCGGCAACCACCAGCGGCACCGGCGTGTCATCGGCCAGATCGGCGCTGGCGCGGAACATGTCGAGCGCATTGCGGCACCGATCGGCCAGGATGTCGCCCACGGTGCGCTGGAAGCTGGCCGCCAGGTCGGCGATGGCACGTGGATCGTCCTTCGGCAGGCCCGCCGCAGCCAGTCGCACGGCCGTTTTCAGCCCGGAGAACGAGAAATCGCAGCCAGGCTTGCGCCATAGCGGCCGCGGCAAGTCGAAGCGGGCCGGATCGCCGCCCCGCGCCGTGCGCTCGACCGCGGGTCCGCCGGGAAAACCCAGTCCCAGCAGCTTGGCCGTCTTGTCGAAGGCCTCGCCCACGGCATCGTCGATGGTGGTTCCCAGCCGCCGGTAGCGGCTGACGCCATCGACCGCCAGAAGCTGGCAGTGGCCGCCCGAGACCAGCAGCAGCAGAAACGGGAACGCCACCGGCTCGACCAGCCGTGTGGTGAGCGCGTGCCCTTCCAGATGGTTCACCGCGATGAACGGCTTGTAGTGGGCCAGCGCAATCGCCTTGGCCGTCATGACGCCGACGATCACGCCGCCGATCAGGCCGGGACCCGCTGTCGCGGCAACGCCATCCAGATCGGCGAAACCGATGCCGGCGTCGGCCAGGGCGCGCGCCACCATGCCGTCGATGTGTTCGAGATGGGCGCGCGCGGCGATCTCGGGGACGACGCCGCCGAACGGCCGGTGCTCGCCAAGTTGCGCATAAATGACATTGGCGCGAATCCGCCCGACCGGCGCGCCCGGCGTTGGGTCGGCCTCGACCACGGCGGCCGCGGTTTCGTCACAGCTTGTCTCGATTCCGAGAACCAGCATCGTTTCAGCTGCCCCTCCTTGGGCGCGCCGGCCTTGTACCCGCTGCCGCGGCCTCTGGCCACTTTCGCGCGGCGCGACGGAAGGCTACACCCATAGGCCATGGCGACCCCCGTCCTCCGCATCGGAACGCGCGGCAGCAAGCTGGCGCTGGCCCAGGCCACGCTGGTCCGCGACGCATTGGCATCCGCTCATCCGGCCCTGGCCCAGGATGGCGCGACGGAAATCGTCGTGATTCGCACCACGGGCGATCGCGAGCAGGACCGCAAACTGTCGGAAATCGGCGGCAAGGGGCTCTTCACCAAGGAGATCGAGGAGCAGCTTCTCGACGGCACGATCGATATCGGCGTGCACAGCACCAAGGACATGCCGACTCAGCAGCCGGACGGTCTGATCCTGTCGGCCTTCCTGCCGCGCGAAGACGCCCGCGACGTGCTGATCGCGCGCGACGGCACAGCCACCATTGCGGCGCTGCCGCAGGGTGCGACCGTGGCCACGGTCGCACTGCGCCGCCAGGCGCTGCTCCTGCACAGCCGCCCGGATCTGAAGGTGGAGGCGATCCGGGGCAATGTCGACACGCGGCTGCGCAAACTGAACGACGGCGTGGCTGATGCCTTGATCCTGGCCCGGGCCGGCCTCAACCGGCTGGGCCGCGGCGACATCGGCGTGGTCATCCCGCTCGACGAAATGCTGCCCGCGGTCGGCCAGGGCGCCGTGTGCATCGAAGCCCGGGTCGCGGATGCGCGCGTGCGCGGCCTCCTGGCCGCCATCGATCATGCGCCGACGTCGCTGTGCGTGCGGGCCGAGATCGCCATGCTGGGCGTGCTCGATGGGTCGTGTCGCACGCCGATCGCGGGCCATGCCGTCCTCGATGACGGGCAACTGTGGTTGCGCGCGCTGGTGGCGCGACCCGATGGCAGTGAAGTCATTACGACCGAGCGACGCGGGGACAAAGGCGACGGCGAGGCCATGGGCGTCGATGCCGGTCGCGAGCTGCGGCGTCGCGCCGGCCCGGGTTTCTTCGGCTGAGCCGCGCGGCCGATGCGGGTTCTCGTCACGCGACCCGAATCGGAGGCACGATCGTTCGCCGAAGCCTTGTCGGCACGCGGACACGAGCCGCTGCTGGCGCCGATGCTGCGGATCGAACCGCAGCGGGTGCCGGAGGATCTCGCCGAGCGACTGGCTGCGGCCCAGGCCATCCTGCTTACCAGCGCCAACGGCGCGCGCCTGCTGGCGCAGGCCACCAAGGTTCGCGGCTATCGCATTTTCGCGGTCGGCGATGCGACGGCCGGCGCCGCGCGTCAGCTCGGCTTTTCGGACGTCGTTTCGGCCAGCGGCGATTCGCAGGCCTTGATCGGCATGGTGTCGCGCTGGCTGTCCCCGGCGGAGGGGCGTCTGATTCACGCCGGTGGTGCCGTCAAGGCCGGCGACATCGCAACGACCCTGCGGTCGGCCGGCTTCGCGGTCGACGAGGTCGTGCTGTACGCCATGCGGGAAGCCGATGCGCTGCCGCCCGATATCGTGCGGGTCATCGAGGATGGACGCCTCGACGCAGTGACGTTTTTTTCCCCGCGCACGGCACAGGCCTTTGTTAAGCTGGCCGCGCAGACCGGAATCGCGCCTTTTTTGGCGTGCACGGTCGCCGTCGCCATCAGTCCGGCGGCCTTGGCCGGCGCCGATGGCATTCCATGGCGCACGCGAATCGCCGCGCGTGCGCCGACCCAGGACGGCGTCCTCGCTTCCCTCGATGCGGTGACGCCATCACGAACGGGATCGCCGACAATGAGCGACGACAACAAGAAGTCGACTGCCCCCGAAACACCGGCCCCCGACACGCCGGCCGACCACAAGCCGCAGACGTCCGGTGGGTCACGGACCGACGACATACCCGAACCGGCGGTGGCCGACAGCGCCACGGCGATGCCGCCGCCGGCGCCACAGCCGCGTCGCGGCGTGGGTGTCGTTGGCGCCTTCGTGAGCGGCCTTGTTGCCTCCATCGTGGTTCTGGGCGGCGCGGTGGCTATCTACATGGCGCAGCCGCAAGCCGTGCGGCAGCTTTTCGCATCGTCGGCCAAGGATGCCGGCGGTGCACCGGTATCGCGCGACTCCCTGGCCGCGGCGCTCAAGCCGCTGGACGAAAAACTGAGGCAGCTCGAGGCCAAGGCGGGCGCGCTGGATGCCGTGACGGCCCAGGCAGCGCAGCTCAAGGAATTGCAGGCCGCGTTGGCGGCGCAGCAGACGCGGCTGACGGCGATGCAGGATCTTGCCGCCAAGGTCGACGGCCTGGGCAAGAGCGCCGATGTGGACGCCGCGGCGCGCGTGGCCAGCGACCTCGCGCAGGCCCGCCAGACGCTGGCGGCGCTTCAGTCCGACCTGGCGACGCTGAAGAGCCGCCAGGAGACCGCCGAGACGACGATCCGCTCCCTGACCGCGCACCCGCCATCGACGGCGGGCACGGCGGACAATCCGTCCGATGCGTCGCGCCAGGTGGCTGTCCTGATGGAGCGCCTCGACCGGCTCGAGAAGCGCGAGGCGCAAGTGAGCGGAACCTTGTCCGGTGCCGTCGACAGCGCCGCCTTGGCGCGTGCCATCGGCGAGGCCGAAGCGCGGCAGCGCGATCAATTGGTCCGTAATGCGGCCGATATCGAGCGCGCGCGTGCGATGGCATCGGGTCTGACGGAGCGGCTGTCGGCGGTCGAGAAGGACGTCACCGCCAAGCTCGATGCCGTGCGCAAGGATGTCGCCGCGCGCAGCGAGGGCGATCGTCGCGCCGGCGACAACGGCCGTGCCGCGGCCGCCATCGGAATTTCCGCGCGCCTGCGCCAGGCGATCGACGCCGGCGGCCCGTTCGCGGCCGATGCCGACTTGCTCAAGCCGCTGGCGGCGGGCGACACCACCATTGCCGCCATCCAGACCGAGCTGGCGCCGTTTGCATCCGCCGGTGTTGTCACGCGCCGGATCCTGGCGGCGGAGTTCCCCGAAATCGCCCGGCGCGTGATCGCCGCCGATATCGCCGATGATTCCTGGGGCGAGCGCCTGTGGGGCAAGCTCAAGCAGCTGGTGTCCATCCGCCGCGTCGGCGACGACGCGCCCGGTGCGACGCCGGAAGCCATCGTGGCGCGCGCCGAAGCGGCGCTCGACGCCGGTGACGTGGCCAAGGCGGTCACCGAGATGAAAACGCTGAAGAGCCCAGCCGGCGATCCGGCACGCGATTGGCTGGCACGGGCCGAAGCGCATCTGGCGGCACAGCGTGCCATCGACCGGTTGAGCTTGCACAGCATCGGCTTGTTGTCGCGGGTCGATTCCCCTTCAAGCGCGCCCAAGTGAGTGCGGCAGCAGGAGTTCGACTCGCATGACTCTCTTGCGGACGCTGGTCTGGTTTGTGCTGCTGGTCGTGGCCATGGTCGCTGCCGTCTGGTTGGCCGAACGCCCGGGATTGGTCACCGTGCAGTGGCAGGGCTGGCGGCTGGATACCAGTGTCGGCATCGTGCTGATCGTGGTTGTCGTGCTCTGCGTGCTGGCGGCGTTGCTCTATGCGCTCTGGCGTTGGGTGATGGGGGCGCCGTCCACCTTTTTCGACATCTGGGGCGAGTCGCGGCGCCGCAAGGGTTACCGCGCGCTGACGCAAGGCATGGTCGCGGTTGCCGCGGGCGATGGCGTCGAAGCACAGCGCAATGCGCGCCTGGCCGAGAAGTTGCTCGAGGAGCCGCCGCTGACCCGCCTGCTGTCGGCTCAGGCGGCGCAACTGGCCGGAGACCGCGACGCCGCGCAGCGCTATTTCGCCGCCATGCTCGATGACCCGCAGATGGCGTTTCTCGGGCTGCGCGGGCTGCTGATGCAGTCGCTGAAGGACGGTGATTCGAGCAAGGCGCTGGCCTATGCCGAGCAGGCGTTTCAGCGCCGGCCCGACACGCCCTGGGTCGTCCGCTCGCTGTTCGACATGCAGGCGCGCGCCGGCAAGTGGCGCGAGGCGCAGGAGACGCTGCAGGTCGGGCTCAAGCGCAAGATCGTCGACCCCGAGCGCGGCCGCACGCTGAATGCGCTGTTGCTGGTGGAACGCAGTCGGGCCGCCGAGCGCGGCGGTGCCGACGAGGACGCTATCGATCATGCCAAGGCCGCGGTCGCCATGGCGCCGGAGCGCGAGCCGGTGGCGTATCGCTATGCCGAACTGCTGATCAAGCGCGGTGACGGCAGGAAGGCCCAGAAGGCGATCGAGCGCACATGGCCCGCCTCGCCGCATCCTGACCTGGCGCAGCTCTATCTCGCGGCCGTCGGCGAGAAGGACCCCCTCAAGCGGGTGCAGGCGCTCAACCGGCTGACGCAGAGTAATCCCGACGACCTCGACAGCCGCATTGCGCTGGCGCGCGAATGCCTGGAAGCGCGCCTGTGGGGCGAGGC
>DATEIF010000765.1:0-7555 GCA_035279205.1 Vineibacter sp. | reverse complement strand
GGGATCGATCGACGGGCCGCTCTGGCCGGCGCGGGCCAGCAGCGCGCTTTCACCGGCGCTGGGGCCGCCAGCCGGCGCGCGACCGCGGAGATTACCCCGCGCATCGGCCGGCCTGTTGCCGCCGGCGCCGGTCACGATGCTGCGCGCCTCGTCCTGCGGCGTCTGCTCCATCGGCCGCGGTGCACCGGGTTGCGGCGGCCGCAGGTCGGCGTTGGGCGGCATGGCCAGCGGCGCATGCGCCACGATACGGAATTCGTCGGGCGAGACCTTCTTGGCGCCGCCCAGATTCTGAAAGGCGGAGCAGGCACCGAGCGCAGACACCGCGCCGACCAATGCGAGACCCCGAATGACGACCTTGGCTTGCATCTTTGTTCCTCGTTAGCCGTCCCTGCGCCGGCCTTCCTGGGGCCGGAATACCGATTCCACCAGCAATGCGGCAACCCCCAGCACGATGGCGGCATCGGCCACGTTGAAGGCCGGCCAGTGCCAGCCGCTCACATGGAAATCGGCAAAATCGAACACCGCGCCCCACAGGGCGCGGTCGATAACATTGCCGACAGCGCCGCCGATGACAAGGCCGATGGCCATGGCGGTCCACCGCAGCGTAATGCGCTGAAGCCATAGAAAAAGCGCAATGCTGATGGCGACGGCGACCGCCGACAGCACCCAGGGCGGCAGAGCGCCATCGCCGCCCAGCATGCCGAAGCTGACGCCGCGGTTCCACACCGTCACCAGATCGAAAAGCCCGGGAATCACCTCGATGGCGCCGCGATCGGCCAGCAAGGCCTTCAGGACATGTTTGGAAACCTGGTCGACAATCGCAACCACGACCGCAATCCCCACGCCGAGACGGGCCAGGGGGGTCATGCTCCCCTCTCCCGCGTTGCGGGAGAGGGAGGGCCCCGTCGCGCAACGCGCGATGGGAGGGTGAGGGGCCCAGGACACGGCATCGTGCGTAAAGCCCTCACCCGGTCGCGCTGCGCGCGCCCGACCTCTCCCGCCTGCGGGAGAGGTGAAGAGGCGGGTTTCATCCGTATCACGCTGCCACCTTGGGCAGCGACTCGACGGCGTCCTCGCAGCGATGGCAGAGGTCGGGATGCTGCGCCGACGTGCCGACCTCGGGCAGCACCTGCCAGCAGCGCGCGCACTTGCTGCCGCCGGCAAGGTCGGACACGACGCCCACGCCGGCCACGTCGGCCAGGGTAAAGGCACCGGCCGGAGGCTCGGCCGTCTTCAAAGTGATCGCCGAAGTGATGCAGATCTCGGCGAGGTCGAGGCCGGCCAAGGCTGCGGCGTAATCGTCGGTCGCGTATACCGTGGGCGCCGCCTGCAGCGAGGAGCCGATGCGCTTCTCGGCGCGCTCGATCTCGAGCGCACCGGTCACCACGCGGCGCAGCGCGCGGATCTTGCGCCACTTCTCGCCCAATGCCTCGTTGCGCCACGCCGGCGGGATCTCGGGATAGGTGCGCAGATGCACGCTCTCGGGCCCGCCGTCGGTGCCGGCGCCGGGCCGCGCCAGCCAGGCCTCCTCGGCGGTGAAGCAGGCGAGCGGCGCCAGCCACGCGGTGATGAACGAGAACAGCTCGGCCATCACCGTGCGCGCCGCGCGCCGGCGTGGTGCATCGGGCCGGTCGCAGTAGATCGCATCCTTGCGGATGTCGAAATAGAACGCCGACAGATCGACGGCGCAGAAATTGTGCAACGTCGTCGAGATGGTGTGGAAGTCGAAGTCGTCGACCGCCCGCCGCAGCTCGGCGTCAAGCTCAGCCAGGCGATGCAGCACCCAGCGCTCGAGCTCCGGCATCTCCGCCACCGGTACGCGCTCGGCGGCGGTGAAACCCGCCAGGCTGCCCAGCAGATAGCGCAGCGTGTTGCGCAGGCGGCGATAGGCGTCGGCGTGATGCTTCAGGATATCGGGGCCGATGCGCTGGTCCTCGACATAGTCGGAGCCCACCACCCACAGCCGCAGGATGTCGGCGCCGTACTGATCGCACACGTCCTGCGGCGCGATCACGTTGCCCAGCGACTTGGACATCTTGCGGCCCTGCTCGTCGAGCGTGAAGCCGTGCGTCAGCACCGCGTCGTAGGGCGCCCGGCCGCGCGTGCCGCAGCTTTCCAGCAACGAGGAATGGAACCAGCCGCGATGCTGGTCGGAGCCCTCGAGGTAGAGCGACGCCGGCCATTTCAGCTCAGGCCGCCCCTCGAGCGTAAAGCTGTGCGTGGAGCCCGAGTCGAACCAGACGTCGAGAATATCCGTCACCGCCTCGTAGCGCGCGTGATCGTAGTCATCGCCCAGGAAGCGGTGCGGGTTCACGAACCAGGCGTCGGCGCCTTCCTCGCGGAAGGCCGCCACGATGCGCTCCATCACCTTGGGATCGCGCAGGGGCTCGCCGGTTTCCTTGTCGAGGAACACCGTGATGGGCACGCCCCAGGCGCGCTGGCGCGAGACGCACCAGTCGGGCCGCAGCTCGATCATCGAGCGCAGGCGGACCTGGCCGGCCGGCGGCACGAAGCGCGTCGCCTCGATGGCGCGCAGCGCCACCTCGCGCAGGGTGCCGTCGATGCCCTCGATCGGCCGATCCATGGCGATGAACCATTGCGGCGTGCAGCGGAAGATCACCGGTGCCTTCGACCGCCAGGAATGCGGATAGGAATGCACCAGCGAGCCCTTGGCCAGCAGGGTGCCCGACTCGGCCAGCTTGGTGATGACGGCGCCGTTGGCATCGCCCGGCTTGCCTTCGGGCGTATAGACGCGCTTGCCGGCGAACAGTGCCACGCGCGGGAAGTACGTGCCCTCGCCGGTCACATAGTCCTCGGCCGGGATACCGTTCTTGCGGCCCAGCTCGAAATCGTCGGCGCCATGGCTGGGCGCGATGTGCACCACGCCGGTGCCGGCGTCGGTGGTGACGAAGTCGCCGGTGAAGACCGGCGTGTCGCGGTCATAGAACGGATCGAGCCGGGCGAACGGATGGGCGCACACCGTGCCGACGAGGTCGTCACCCTTGAAGGTCGCTTGGCGCGACATGCGCTCGATGCGCAGCACCGACTTGATGTCGTCGAACAGCGCCGGCGTGAAGAGCAGCTTCTCGCCGACCTTGGCTAGCGAACCATCGGCCACGGCATCGACCACGTAGACGGCGTATTCGACATCGCCCGCCACGGCCAGCGCGCGGTTGGCCGGGATGGTCCATGGCGTCGTCGTCCAGATCACGATCGACGCACCATCCAGTTCCTGGCGCGGCGAGCGGATCACCGGGAAGCGCACATGCACCGTTGTCGACTTGTGGTCGTGATACTCGACCTCGGCCTCGGCCAGTGCCGTCTTCTCGACCACCGACCACATCACCGGCTTGGCGCCCTTGAACAGGCCGCCGTTCATCAGGAACTTGCCCAGCTCGGCGGCGATCGCGGCCTCGGCTGCGAAGCTCATGGTGCTGTAGGGGTTCTCCCAGTCACCGATCACGCCCAGGCGCTTGAACTCCTTGCGCTGGACGTTGACCCAGTGCTCGGCGAAGGCGCGGCACTGGCGGCGGAACTCGACCACCGGCACCTGGTCCTTGTCCTTGTTCTTGGCGCGGTACTCCTCCTCGATCTTCCATTCGATCGGCAGGCCATGGCAGTCCCAGCCCGGCACATAGTGGGAGTCCTTGCCCAGCATCTGCTGGCTGCGGGTGACGACGTCCTTGAGGATCTTGTTGAGCGCCGTGCCGATGTGGATGTTGCCGTTGGCGTAGGGCGGCCCGTCGTGGAGGATGAACTTCTCGCGGCCCTTGGAATCGGCACGCAGGCGCTCGAACAGCCCGAGGCGTTCCCAGAAGGCCAGCAGCTCGGGCTCCTTCTTGGGCAGACCCCCGCGCATGGGAAAGTCGGTGGCGGGGAGGAAAACGGTCGATCGGTAGTCGGCGGTCACGGCGAGAGCTCGTCGTTGGGGGCGGCGTCGAAAAAATGAGACGAATCAGGGGGTTGCCCGGCCGCTGTCAGCGGGCCGGGCGGCTAATTCGCCCGTCACGGGCGGGCTGCAAGCATATGACGCGCCGCAACAACATCGGCGCAAGATACGAACCGTGCCGCCGGGGGTCAAGGCAAGGCGGTATTGCCTGCCGCGCCTACCTCAGGGCGTCATCCAACACCAGCTTCTGCCCCTCGCTGGGGGCGCCCAGATAGGTCTCCGGCATGCCGGTGCGGTAGACCAATGCCCACGCCCGATCACCGGCCGGGGTGAACAGGAACGCGCTGCCGGACTCCTTGCAATCCATGCGCGGCTCGCACGCCGTGACGAGCCGATAGGGCCGCCCGTCGACTGTGACCTGCCGTGACGGGAACGCCAGATAATTGCCCTTTTCCTTCAGGACCTCGACCAGGTAGCCGTCACGCTCCCCCAGCGGCCGCAGCAGTGCCGACAGCGATGTGCGGTAGGCTGGCTGTTTGATCAGCTCGTAGAGATAGGGCTCCGCAGCCTGGGCCGATCCCATGAACAGCGATAGTCCCATCGCCACAACGAACAGTCTGCGCATCCAGCCCCCGGTGATGGCTCCTACAGTGCCGCCGTCGGCGCGGCACAGCGGATGGTGGCGACCACCGGCCGGTGGTCGGAGCCGATATCCGGCCCGACACCATAATCGGCAACACCACAGCCCTTGCCCAGCATGATGTGGTCGATCTTGATGCCGAGCCACTGCGGCAAGAACGTCGGCCACGTCGTTGCCGCAAGGTCGGCGTAGCGTAGCGGTGAGGTGCGCACCAGGCGCCGCATGGGCGCGCTCCAGGGCGTGGCGTTGAAGTCGCCCAGCGCCACCACCGGGCCGGGCGCCGACGCCGCCAGCCGCGCGATGATATCGAGCTCGGCGTTGCGGCTGTCGACATAGAGCGGATGGATCGGCGATGCCGGATGCGCGCCGATCACGGTAAACGGCCGGCCTGCCACATCGAAGCGCGCCACCAGGATGCCTTGTCCGCGACGCGGCCCGGCGGCAACAGCAAAGGACGTCCAGGGCTGGCGCGCGATCATGGTCACGAACGCGGTTTGACGGGTCGCCTGATGCGGATAGAGATCGGCCAGCCGCTCGAATGTGGCCGCCCAGGTCCGGTCGATCTCGGTAAGAACGACAACGTCGGGCTGTTCCTGGCGCAGCCATTGCTCGACGCGGTGCGGCTCGCGGTTGAAGAAATACACGTTCACTGCGGCGACCTTCAGCGGCACCGGAACATACTCTTCAGCAACGGCAGCCCGGTAGCGGGTCTCGGTAAGCATGGCATCGATATTGCCGACGGCGACGGCGGCCAGCGACGCCACCAGCATGATGCGGCGCCAGCCCCTGAACAGCAGCAGCAGCACCGGAATGCCGAGCACGGCGGCGGCGCCCAGATGCGGCCGGAAATGGGCGGCATAGTCGAGCCATGCGCTCGACTCGCCGAAGAAGCCGGCGAGCGTGGCCGCCGCGGTGCCGATCACGGCGACCACCAGCATCATGCGCAGGGTCGCCTTCAATGCGCGGAGCAGTTCCATCATGCGCACGGCAATAGCGCACCGATGTGCAGCCGGTGTGCAGGTCTGCCGCTATCGCCGTGCGGATGGCGCGGCATTCGTTCGCGCAAGGTCCCTGCCCTACGCTCGGGATGGCAGGGCGACGCGGATTGTCGCCACGACGGGGCGATGATCGGAGCCGACATTCGGGCCGACCTTGTAGTCGATCACCGCGCAGCCTTTGCCGACCATGATGTGGTCGATCTTGATACCCAGCCAGCGCGGCAGGAAGGCCGGCCAGGTCGTCGCCACCAGATCGGGATAGCGCAGCGGCGAGGTGCGCACCAGGCGCCGCATCGGCGCGCTCCACGGCGCGGCGTTGAAATCGCCCATGGCCGAGACCGGCCCGGGCGCGCCGACGGCGAGCCGTGCGATGGTGTCGAGCTCGGCATCGCGGGCCCGCATGTGGTGTGGTCGCGTCGGCGAAGCGGGATGGGCGCCGATCACGGTCAGCGTCGTGCCCTCGACGTCAAAGCCTGCCACCAGAATGGCCTGCTGCGTGCGCGGCCCGGGCATGACATCGAAGGACGTCCACGGCCGCCGCGCGATCATGGTCACGAACGACGTGCGGCGCAGCGCGCGATAGGGATAAAGATCCGACAGCCGTTCGATGGCGTCGAGCCAGGGCGGTGACACCTCGACGATCACCAGCACATCGGGCTGCGCCTGGCGAATCCAGTGCTCGATGGGCGCGTGGTTGCGGTTGCGAAAATTGACGTTCAGCACGCCGATGGAAAGAGTCGCGCCCTCTCCATCATCTCCCGCACGAGAGATGCCGTAGGGATACTCGGCGCGCATGGCCGCGATATTCGCAAACGCCATGACCGCCGCCAGACCGGCAACGGGCAGCGAGTGGAGCAGCAGCATCGCCGCCACGGCCGTCACCGCGGCGGCGATCGCCAGGTGCGGGCGGAAATGCGCAGCCAGATCGAGCACCCTGAAACGCGCCCCGAGAAAGCTGGCGATGGTGCCAACCGACACACCGGCGGCGGCCACCAGAACCGCCACCTGCAGAAGCTGTGTCAGTTCAGGGTCCATGTGCCGTTTCAAACCCGATGGCGTGCCGCCACGTCAATCGGTCGCACCGGCCAGGATCTTGCGCGCAGCGGCGGCGTCGGCAGCGATCTGCGCCTTGAGTGCATCGAGGCCGGCGAACTTCATCTCGGGCCGGATGAAATCGACGAACTGGGCCCGCAGGGTGCGGCCGTAGAGATCGCCGTCGTAGTCCAGCAGATGGACCTCGAAATTCTCGACCAGCTTGCCGACCGTCGGGCGGCGCCCGAGATTGGCCACCGCATCGCGCCACTCCAGCCGGCCCTGGACCTCGATACCGGCGCGCACGGCATAGACGCCGAAGCGCGGGCGCAGATGGTCGCCCAAGGCGACATTGGCGGTGGGAAAGCCGATGGTGCGACCGCGACGATCGCCCTCTTCGACCACGCCTTCGATTTCCCATGGCCGCCCCAGCAGGTCGGCGGCCTCGCCGACCATGCCCAGCCGCAGCGCTTCACGGATGCCGGTCGACGAATAGATCTCGCCTTCGCGCATCACCGGATCGAGCACCTCGACACCGAAGCCGAAAGCGGCGCCGAACTCGCGCAGCCGCTCGGCGTTGCCGCCGCGGCGGGCGCCGAACGTGAAGTCGTAACCACAGACGACGTGACGCGCACCCAACCCGCCGACCAGCACGTCGCGCACGAAGGCCTCGGCCGACAAGGCCGCGAAGGCGGTGTCGAAGCGCTGCGCCAGAACGGCGCCGACGCCATGCTCGCCCAGCAGGCGCACCTTGGCCGGCAACAACGTGAGGCGGAACGGTCCGGTATTGGGCACGAAGAAGGCGCGCGGATGCGGCTCGAACGTCAGCGCCGTGACAGGCCGCCTCTCGGCGCGCGCGGCGTCGGCTGCCTTGGCCAGCAGCACCTGGTGACCGCGGTGCACGCCGTCGAAATTGCCCAGCGGCACGACACCGCCCCGCCACGCCTCGGGTACGGCACGCCAGTCGTCGAAGATGGGGATGCTAGGCATCGGACT
>DATEIF010000764.1:0-3288 GCA_035279205.1 Vineibacter sp. | reverse complement strand
CTGATCGAGGCCGAGTACACCGAGCTTGCCGTGCGCGCCCTGCACACAGCGTACGGTCTGGACGCCGCCTGACATCGGGACGGCGTCGCGCCGTCCGATAGGCGTTACTGGCGTAGATATGCCAATTTTTCAGTGCTGCGCGCACCTGTAGAGCCCTGACGGCGCGTGCGGTCTCTGTCCCGATTGTCATGCTGGACGGCGTCGGGGAAAGCGGCGATAAGGCGTCCATGCACGCGATGCGCGACAGCGGATGGGCACCCCAGCCGGCCGTTCCCCGGACGGCCGCTGCCATCGTCGCGCGTCGTGTCGCCGGGGCGTCCATGCGCGTGGCCCATTGTCGTGGCGCGCGCTGCTGGCAATTTCTCAAAGCGCGCACCACCGTTCCGTTGCGAGTTCGAGACAAGTACGGAGCGGTCTGACCATGGAGCAGAGGACTCCGTTGGCCGGGCCGCGATTGGTACTCAGGCGGCTCCGGGATGTGATGGCGCGTGCTGGTTCCGCCCAGGAACGGCTCGACCAGATCGTGCGCCTCGTCGCCGGCGAGATGGTGGCCGAGGTGTGCTCGATCTACGTCCTGCGCGCCGGCGAGGTCCTGGAGCTCTATGCAACCCAGGGCCTCAACCCGGACGCCGTGCACCGCACCCGGCTGCGGGTTGGCGAAGGCATCGTCGGCGACATCGCCGCCCACGCGCGGGCCCTGTCGCTGGCTGACGCGCAGAGCCATCCGAATTTTGCCTACCGGCCTGAGACCGGCGAGGAAATCTATCACTCGATGGCCGGCGTGCCGATCCTGCGTGGCGATCGGGTGCTGGGCGTGCTGGCGATCCAAAACCGGCGCAGCCGCCAGTACGACGAGGAGGAGATCGAGACCCTCCAGAACGTCGCCATGGTGCTGGCCGAGCTGGTGGCGGGCGGCGAGCTGGTCAACCCCAACGAGATCAAGCAGGTCGACGGCATCGGCCTGCTGCCGATCCGTCTCGACGGCGTGCAGCTCAATGGCGGTGTCGCCATCGGCCGCGCCGTGCTGCACGAGCCGCGCATCTTCATCAGCCGGGTGGTTGCCGAGGATCCCAAGACCGAGCTCAAGCGCTTCGGTGACGCCCTGCACGGCGTGCGCGCCGATCTCGATCGCATGCTGGAAGATGGCGATCTCGGCCACGGCGAGCATCGCGAGGTGCTCGAGACGTTCCGCATGTTCGCCGACGATCGCGGCTGGGTCGAACGCATCCGTGAGGGGATCGGTGATGGCCTGACGGCGGAGGCTGCCGTTCAGCGCGCGTTCGACGATACGCGGGCGCGGTTCGCCGATATCACCGACTCCTACATCCGCGAGCGGCTGAGCGACCTCAGCGACCTGACCAACCGACTGCTGCTGCGATTGAGCGGCCGCAATTCGGCCGTCGATCCGACGCAGTGGTCCGACGAGATGGTGGTGGTCGCGCGCGATCTCGGGCCGGCCGAGCTGTTGGAGTACGACCGCAGCAAGCTGCGCGGACTGGTGCTGGAGGAGGGCTCGGCCCTGTCCCACGTCGCCATCGTCGCGCGGGCGCTCGACATTCCCGTCGTCGGCCGCGTCGAGAACATCCTGCAGCGGGTGGAGCCGGGTGATGCGCTGATCGTCGATGGCGACAGCGCCCAGGTGTTCGTGCGGCCGGCCGAGGAGATCCAGCTGCAGATCGCCGACACCATCAGCCTGCGCGAGGCGCAACGGCAGGAATACGCCCGGCTGCGTGACCTGCCGGCGGCGACGCGCGATGGGGTGGCGGTGTCCCTGCGCATCAATGCCGGCCTGATGATCGACCTCAACCACCTCGAACCGACGGGAGCCGACGGCGTCGGTCTGTATCGCACCGAGATTCCGTTCATGGTGCGCTCGACCTTTCCCGACGTCGAGGAACAGACGTCGATCTATGCCCGCGTGCTCGATGCGGCGGCCGGCCGGCCCGTGGCGTTCCGCACGCTCGATGTCGGCGGCGACAAGGTGTTGCCGTATGTCGGCGCCTTCGACGATGAAAACCCGGCAATGGGTTGGCGGGCCATCCGCATCGGGTTGGATCGGCCGGCCATGCTGCGTCGGCAGTTGCGCGCCTTGGTCGCAGCCGCCGGCGCGCGGCCGCTTCAGGTGATGTTTCCGATGGTCGCCGACGTCGCCGAGTTCCGCGCTGCAAGCCATCTGCTCGAGCTGGAACTGCACCGCGCCAAGGCACGCGGTGCGGCGATACCGGCGCGCCTGTCGGTCGGCGTCATGCTCGAGGTGCCGTCGCTGATCTGGCAGCTCGATGCGTTGCTGGCCGAGGTCGACTTCGTGTCGATCGGTACCAACGACCTCATGCAGTTTCTTTTTGCAGCAGACCGCGGAAATACACGCCTGGGCAATCGCTACGATTGCTTGTCGCCGGCGGCCCTGCGGGTGCTACAATTTGTGGTCGAAGGCTGCAACAAGGCCGACGTTGAGGTCAGCGTCTGCGGCGAAATGGCCGGCCGTCCGATCGAGGCCCTGGCCCTGCTGGGGCTTGGCGTGCGGACCTTGTCGATGTCGCCTGGATCGCTCGGGGCAGTGAAGTCGATGCTACGGTCGTTGGATCTGGCGCACTTCGCTGCGTATCTCCAAGGCCTGCTCGGCGGCTCCGAGCGGAGCCTGCGCGACAAGATCGCGCTCTATGCGCGCGACCGGAGCGTGCGCCTGTAAGACTACTAGCGGATTTGGATGAATCTGTTCACCGGTTCGGCGCTTAAAGACAAGAGTCCGGTTTCACCTCTCCATCGTCTCTGCTAAGACTCTCACGTTTTCCTGTCTTCTCGTCTTCGAACTATTTTCCGCGACCGCATGGGCGACGATATGCCATGGCAAGCCGACGCGAGCGTCCCTACCGGCGCAGCTGCCGTTGGACAGATGCTGCGCGAAGCCCGCGAAGCACTCGGGCTTGATCTTACGCAGGTCGCCGAAAACACCCGCATCCGATTGCCATTTCTCGAGGCGATCGAGACGGGTCGTTTCGACAATCTGCCGGGTAGTGCTTACGCGCCAGCCTTCCTGCGCGGCTATGCCGCCTGCGTTGGCCTCGATGTCGAGCGCGTGATGCAGGTCTACCGATCGGGCGATGCGCCAGTCATCGCGCCGGTGCCGGCCAATCAATTTCCGCTGGTGGCGCCCGAGCGGCGCATGCCGCGCGGCAGCATGTTGCTGGTGTCAGCCATCCTGTTGGTCAGCGCGTACATGACGTGGCATGCGCTGACGCGCGATCAGGTGACGCAGGACGCACGCGTTCCGCCGGTGCCCCAGCGCCT
>DATEIF010000763.1:0-6083 GCA_035279205.1 Vineibacter sp. | reverse complement strand
ATGCGCCGGTGCCGAACCCGGAGGGCCGCTGCTACGGCCAGCAGGACAAGGATTGCGACACCTCCAACGAGGCGCTGTTCCGCCATCAGGCGCGCATGCTGCCCGCTGGCGCCGTGTGGATCACCAGCGGCCTGCTGCGCGCCAAGCGGACGGCGACGGTTCTGGGTTCATGCGGCGCCGATTACTGCCAGCCGCTCGAGGAGGCACGCTTCAACGAGCAGCATTTCGGCGATTGGCAGGGGCGCACCTACGTCGACCTGCGCATCGATAACACCCATCTGTTCTGGCTCGGCGCGCCCACGGTGCGGACACCGGGCGGCGAAAGCTTCGTCGATCTGTTCGAGCGCACGCGCGCCGGCATTCTCGACCACACGGCGCAGCATCGTGGCCGCGACATCGTGGCGGTCACGCATGGCGGCACGATCCGCGCCGCGATCGCGCATGCGATGACGCTCGATCCCGAGCAGGCGGTGCGGTTCGAGGTGGACAATGTCTCGGTGTCGTTGATCGAGCACTACGAGCATGCCGATCCGGACCATGCCTGGCGGGTGGTGTTCACCAACGTGATGCCGAGCGAGCACCGCCTTCACCGCGCGCTGGCGTGAGCTGTCGATGGCCGGCACGACGCTGGTGTTGGGGGGCGCGCGTTCGGGCAAGAGCACGTACGCCGAAAGGCTGGTCGATGGCACGGCACTGGGCGGCGCACCGCGCCCGGCCCTGCTGATCGCCACCGCTGATCTCGCCGACAGCGTCCGCTACGGTGATGCCGAGATGGCGGACCGCATTGCGGCGCATCGAGCGCGGCGCGGTGCTCACTGGCAGACGATCGAGGAGCCGGTCGAGCTCGCCGCGGTCCTGCGGCGCCATGCGGACTCCCGTCCGGTCCTGGTCGACTGCCTGACGCTGTGGCTCTCCAACCTGCTGCTGCGCGACCACGACATCGCGGCGGCCGGCGAGGCGCTGATCGCGGCGCTGGCGGACATGCGCACCGACGTCGTGCTTGTGGCCAACGAAGTCGGGCTGGGCATCGTGCCCGACAACGCATTGGCGCGGCATTTCCGCGATGAAGCCGGGCGATTGAACATGCGCCTGGCGCAGCAGGCCGGCCGTGTTGTGTTCCTGGTGGCCGGCATACCGATGACGGTCAAGGGTGCTTGAAGCAATTCACTCGACCGTCACCGACTTGGCGAGATTCCGCGGCTTGTCGATGTCGCGTCCCTTCTGCAGCGCCACGTGATAGGCGAGGAGTTGCAGCGGAATGTTCAGGAGGATCGGATCGAGCTCTGGTTCCGACGGCGGAACATCGAACCGTCCCTCGACGCTCACCGGCAGATCACCGGCGTGGGTGATCGCCACGATGGTCCCGCCGCGGGCGCGGATCTCCTCGACGGTCGAGATGTTCTTGGCCAGCAAGTCATCGCGCGGCATGACGACGACCGTTGGGGTTTCCGGCGCGATCAGCGCCAGCGGACCATGCTTGAGCTCCGATGCGGGATAGGCTTCGGCATGCAGGTAGCTCACCTCCTTGAGCTTGAGCGCACCTTCCATGGCCACCGCATAGCCGGCGGCACGACCAACGAAGTAGGCGTGCTCGCAGGCCAGGAATTGCCGGGCGAGCACCTCGATCTCCGCTTCACGCGCCAGGATGCTCTCGATCTGGTCCGGCAGGTTCGTGAGTGCTTTCTGCAGTCGCGCACCGTGTGCGGTCGATAGATCGCGGATGCGTCCGAGATGCAGTGCGAGCAGCGCGAAGGCTGCGGCGGTGCAGGTGAACGTCTTGGTCGAGACGACCGCGATCTCAGGCCCGGCATGAAGATAGATGCCGCGGCCGCACTCGCGCGCGATGGTGCTGCCGACCGCGTTGACGATGCCCAGCACCCGGCCGCCCTTGCGCTTGACCTCCTGAATCGCGGCCAAGGTGTCGAACGTCTCGCCGGACTGGCTGACGGCGACGTAGAGCGTATCGCGCTCGATGACGGGGTTGCGATAGCGGAACTCGGAAGCCGGCTCCGCGTGAGCAGGGATGCGTGCCAGCTGCTCGATCAGCTGGGCACCCATCGCACCCGAGATATAGGCCGAGCCGCAGCCGAGGATCTTGATGCGCCGCACCTCCAGCAGCTCGCGCGCGTCCAGCTCGATGCCGCCCAGATGCGCCGTGTGGAAACGCGGTTCCAGGCGGCCGCTGAGGGCGCGCCGCACGGCGTCGGGCTGTTCGGCGATCTCCTTGCGCATGTAATGGTCGAAGTCGTGCTTGTCGAAGGCGTCGTTGGTCCAGCTGATGGTCGATGCGGTCTTGGCCGTCGGATCACCCTCCAGCGTCGACGTCTCGAAACCGTCAGCGCGCAGCACGGCGATTTCACCATCGTCCAGATGAACGACGCTCTGCGTATGGCGCACAAGGGCCGAGGCGTCCGAGGCGACGAACATCTCGCGCTCACCGATGCCCAGCACGACGGGGCTGCCGTTACGCGCTACGACGATCGAGTCCGGCCGGCTGGCGTCGAGCACGGCGAGGCCGTAGGCGCCGACCACCGTCTGCAGCGCCGCCCGCACTGCGCCTTCGAGCGAATCGTGCGGCATCTTCGCGATCAGATGCGCCAGCACCTCCGTGTCGGTCTCGGAGCGAAAGACGGTGCCCTCCGCCTCGAGCCGACGGCGCAACGCGGCTGCGTTTTCGATGATGCCGTTATGAATCACCGCGATCCGATCGGCGCTGTCGCAGTGGGGATGGGCGTTGCGGTCGCTGGGCTCGCCGTGGGTCGCCCAGCGTGTGTGGGCGATGCCGGGCGAACCCTTGAAGCGTTCCGGCAGCAGCTTTTCGAGATCGCGCACGCGGCCCTTGCACTTGGCCACACGCAGCGCACCGGAGCGGACCACCGCGATCCCGGCCGAGTCATAGCCGCGGTACTCCAGGCGATGCAGGCCCTCCATCAGGATCGGAGCTGCGTCGCGCTTGCCGATATAACCGACGATCCCACACATCCGGATCTCTCCTCAGCCATAGATCACGCGGCGGAGCTGCCGCTCACTGTAGGGCGGAGCGCGAAACCGCCAGCGCGCCAGCTCGGCACTCAGCCGGGCGAAGATCGCGCTGTTGGACAGGCCCTCCTGCTGCAGGCTGCGGTGGCGGCGGCGGACATAGTCCTCAGGCTGCTCCGACAGGAACCCCAGCACCTCGTCGACCACCTTGGCCGCCTCGGATGGGCTCAGGCGACTGGTCCGCGCCAGGTGTGCCACCAGCGCCTCCAGCTCGTTTGGTTCCGACATAGGACCACCAGAATCCGGTTTGCGTGGGGAAATGGCAATTATTTTGCCCGAAATCGGGCAGGAGATGAAGAAATTGCCATCTACCGAAGCGCCCGGGAGCATAGAGCGCCGATCGAGTCACCTATGAAGGCTTTCGGCAATTCCGTGCCGGATGGCGGATGGTGCGTCCGGTGCCGAAGCCGGTAGCTCTCGCCCATGTCCGGAGGCGTTGACTGATGCCATCTTCCCCGATGCGTTCCATGGGCGGTGTCGAGTGGTTGCTGCTCATCACCTTGTCCATCCTGTGGGGCGGCTCCTTCATCTTCGGGAAGGTTGCGGTCGGCGAGATTCCGCCGCTGTCGGTGACCCTCGGGCGCGTCGCGCTGGCGGCGCTGGCCTTGAACCTGCTGCTGGCGGCGCTGGGTCAGCATCTGCCGACCGACCGCGCCAGTTGGCTCGCGTTCCTCGGCATGGGGCTGCTTAACAATGCGTTGCCGTTCACGCTGATCTTCTGGGGCCAGACCCGGATCGGGGCTGGGCTCGCGTCGATTTTCAATGCCACCACGCCACTATGGACCGTGGTCGTCGCGCACCTGCTGACCGGCGACGAGAAGATGAACGGCGGCAAGCTGCTGGGCGTATTGTTTGGCATCGCCGGTGTTGTGGCGCTGATCGGTCCTTCGGCGCTGGGCGGTTTCGGCGGCGATGTGCCGGCGATGATCGCCATCGTGGCCGCCACGTTGTCGTATGCCTTTGCCGGCGTCTTTGGCCGGCGCTTTGCCCGCATGGGGCTGGCACCGCTGTCGGTCGCCGCCGGGCAGGTGACGGCATCGACCGTGATCATGCTGCCGCTGGCATTGGTGGTCGACCGTCCCTGGCTGCTGGCGCCGCCCAGCGCCACCGCCATCACTGCGCTGATCGGCCTTGCCCTGATCAGCACGGCGCTGGCCTATGTCATCTACTTCCGGCTGCTCGCCACCGCGGGCGCCACCAACCTGCTGCTGGTCACGTTTCTGATTCCGCCCAGCGCATTGGCGTGCGGCATGCTGTTGCTCGATGAACGTCTGCTGCCGCGGCACGTGGCCGGCCTTGCTCTCATCGGCGCCGGGCTGGTGGCGATCGATGGCAGGCTGTGGCGATACGCGCGACGCAAGGAAGCGTGACCCACATCGCGTCTTAGCGATGGCGCGGTAGCGATGCCGGGTTATGCTGTCGCATGCGCGTGCGTGATTCGGGTACAGACTTGGTGGTGGATGATCATCCGACCCTTGATCGTTGGGTCGGGGTCTTCAATTTCGCGGCTGCCAGCGCGTGCGTGTCCATCGCATTCGACTATTATCGCCCGGGTGGCGAGTGGCGCGACGTGTTTCTGCTCCTGATCATACCGTTCGCAGCCCTGATCGCCGGCCTCGGCCTCTGGCGGGCCGTGGCGCGGCCGGACACCTATCTCCACGTCGACGGTGCCCAGGGCGTCGTGACCTTGGTCCGTCGCACCGTCCTGCGCCGCGCCGCGGGACGCTGGACCGCGGCCCAGGTCACGGGTTTTGCCCGGGCGCAGCGCCCGGGTCGCTACGGTGAGCCCGTTTTTCGCCTGCGGCTCGACCTGGCCGATGGCACATCGCTGCCCGCGGCGACGCTGTGGCAGGCGGAGCACGCCGCCATCGACACCATCATCAACCGCGCACACGCGCTGTTGGGCAAGTGAGTCTGCCACTTTTGCCACATTTCTGCCCCGCGCGAGACCGATGATTGCGCCGCCCGGGAGTGCTATGGTGCCCGTGCTGTAGCCAAAAGGCGTCCCTCCGCCGGCTATGGCCAGAAACGGAGAACAAAACATGCCGACGTCCCGTACGACGCTGTCGCGTCGTTTTCTCGTCGCTTCGGCGGCGGCCCTCGTCCCCGCAATCGCTGCGGCGCCGGCTCTGGCCGATGCCAAGCGCCAAGCGCTGGTCAACGACGCTCTTGCCGCGGTCCAGCGTGTCATCGACAGCAAGGAATTTCCCGACGCGATCAACCAGTTGAAGCGCGCGCGGGGAGTCCTGATCCTGCCCAGCTTCGCTCAGGCCGCCTTCCTGATCGGCGGCGCTGGCGGTCGTGGCGTGCTGCTGGCGCGACACGGCACTGGCGACTGGAGCTATCCTGCGTTCATGACCATGGGGTCGGGCAGCCTCGGGCTGCAGATCGGTGGCCGTGTCCAGGAGATCCTGCTGATCGTGCTGACCGAGAAGGGCTTGAACGCCCTGCTCGAGAGCAAATTCAAGTTCGGCGCCGAAGGCGGCGTCACGGTGATCAATGCTGGCGTTGGCATTGCCGGCGCCACGACCGGCGCCGTCGGCGCCGACATCGTCGCTTATTCGAAGGCCAGCGGGCTTTTCGTCGGCGGCGCGCTGGAAGGCTCCTATCTCGAGCCGGACAACGACTGGAATGCGCTTTACTACGGCCAGGGCGCGCGCGGTCGCGACGTGATCACGGAACGTCGCTACACGAACCCTGGCGCCAATGGGCTGCGTCAGTACCTGGCGCGCTACTGATCCTGTCGTGCGCCCCGCATCGGGGCGCACGTATTGCCTGCGGGTATGATTATCGTCGGGCGTTGCCGCGGCAACGCCTCCTTTTGGCGTCGAGTTGAGAGTAGTTACGCATGCTGGGAAAGATCGCCGCGTTGGTATTGGCGCTCACCATTGGTTTCGGTGCCGGGATGGAAGCCCGGGCGCAGACCAAAACACCGGCCAAGCACACCAAGCCGGTTCACAAGACAGCCCCCAAGAGTACCAGCGGCGCGCATGGCGCGACGGCACGGCCCAACCCGGTCCGGAAAAAACCTTCCACCCAGAGCG
>DATEIF010000762.1:0-8749 GCA_035279205.1 Vineibacter sp. | reverse complement strand
TGCAGATGCAGGTGGCGCAGGGGCTGCCGCTGGTCCGCATCGGCACGCTGATCGACACGCCGCTCAATTGCCTGCTGACGCTGCGGGACGGGCCGGTGAAGTCGATCGCGGACCTCAAGGGCAAGCGGATCGGCTACTCGGTGGCCGGCTTCGAGGACGCGATCCTGGCGGCCATGATCGAGAGCGCGGGGCTGACGTTGAAGGACGTGACGCTGATCAACGTCAACTTCAACCTCACCACGGCGCTGAAATCGAAACAGGTCGACGCGGTGATCGGCGCCTTCCGCAATTTCGAGCTCAATGACCTCGACATCGCCAAGCTCAAGGGCAAGGCCTTCCTGGTCGAGAACCACGGCGTGCCGGTCTACGACGAGCTGATCCTGGTGGCGCGTCGTGACGGGCTCGACACCGGCAAGGCGCAGCGCCTGCTCACCGCCATACGCGAAGCAACCGCATGGCTGCGCGCCAACCCGGATGCGGCGTGGACGGAATTCGCCAAGTACGGCGGCAAGGAAATCGCCAACGAGCTGAACCGGCGTGCCTGGAAGGACACGCTGCCGCTGCTGGCCAGCGATCCCGCCGCGCTCGACCGCACACGCTACGAACGCTTCGCGGCCTTCCTGAAGGCGCGCGGTCTGGTCAAACGCGACGTTCCGGTCGACAGCTACATTCGCGAAATACGATAGGGCGTGGCAGCGTCATCCCGAGATCTCCCGCAGGAGATGCGCGACGCATCGTTCGCAAGAGATCCCTCGCTGCGCTCGGGATGACAGTTACGCCAGCCGGATCTCGGCAACCTGCAAGCCCTTGGGGCCGGTCGTGACACGCACGCGCACGGTCTGCCCCGGCGTCAGGCTCTCGATGCCGTGTCGGCGCAGTGTGGCAGCATGCACGAACACGTCCTTGTCCGTCGCCTGCGGACAGACGAAACCGTAGCCGCGCTCGGCGTTATACCATTTCACCAGGCCCACGACGAAATCGGCTTCGTCTTCCGGTGCCTCGCTTGGCGCCGGCGTCTGCGGCGCCTCGGGCCGCGGCATCGGGCCGGCAGTACTGAGATCTACCGACGTGATGCGCATCACTTGCAGCCCCTTGGGCCCCTTGGTGGCATGGCAGCCAAGGGTAACGCCGGGCGCAATGTCCTCATGCCCCGCCTGCCGAAGCACCGTGATGTGAAGGAACGCATCGCCCGTTCCGGATTCGGTCGTAACAAACCCGAATCCTTTGGTGGCGTTGAACCACTTCACTCGACCACGGAACTCAACCGTCTCCGGAGCACTGCTGCCTTGCCCTGTTGCCTGGGTCGTCATACAGGCCGATCCCATTTTTTCTTGTCCCCTAAAGAACCCTAACACCGATTCCGCGGCGCGGGAACAGTCTCAATTTCACACGCCACCGCCCTCGACGTAAAGGAACACCGTGTTTAAAGGGTTTCGACACTGGCGCGCAGCCATGGGAGGAAAAATCGATGTTCAAGCCCGACCTGTTCAAGGGCAAGACGTTCATCGTCACCGGCGGCGGCACTGGCCTGGGCAAAACCATGCTCGACAAATTCGTCGAGCTGGGCGCCGATGCAGTCATCTGCGGCCGTCGGGGTAGTGTGCTCAAGGAAACTGCCGACGAAATCATGGCCAAATACCCGGGCCGGCGCGTGCATGCCTACACCTGCGATATCAAGGTTGCCACCGCCGTCGAGGAGATGGTGGACACGGTATGGCGCGAGGTCGGCCCCGTCGACGGCCTGATCAACAATGCCGCCGGCAATTTCATTTCGCAGACCAAGGACCTCAGCCCGCGCGGTTTCGACGCAATCGCGGGAATCGTGTTTCACGGCACCTTCTACATGACTCACGCCTGCGGCAAGCGCTGGATTGCCGAAGGCCGCAAGGGCAGCGTGCTGAGCATTCTCACCACCTGGGTGTGGACCGGCAGCCCGTTCGTCGTGCCGTCGGCCATGTCGAAGGCCGGCATCGCGGTCATGACCCAGAGCCTGGCCGTGGAATGGGGCCGCCATGGCATCCGACTCAATGCCATCGCCCCCGGGCCCTTCCCGACCGACGGCGCCTGGGCCCGCCTCAACCCGATGGGCGACAATACCCGCTATCAGGACCGCAACCCGATGGGTCGCGTCGGCCGCCATCCGGAACTGGCCAACATGGCGGCCTTCCTGATGTCGGAGGAGGTCGAATACATCAACGGCGAGGTGATCGCCATCGACGGCGGAGCCGGCATCATGGGCTCCGGCACGTTCTCCAGCATGCTGGGCTACACCGACCAGGACTGGCAGAAAATCCGCGACGCGATCCAGTCGACCAACGCCGCCGACAAGGCCAAGCGCGGATAGGAGAACGAGGTCCGAGCACGACGGCTCATCGTCCTCACCAAGACCAGCCTCATCCTGAGGAGGCCGCGCAGCGGCCGTCTCGAAGGATGGGCTAAGGACACGGTTATGGAATAGGCCCGTTCGCAGCGCCTGTGATGTAGCCCACCCTTCGAGACGCGGCCCTACGGGCCGCTCCTCAGGGTGAGGTGAGCGCACAAGCGAGCGCCTATGATCGCCGTTCAGTCGCGGAAATTGACAAACTGGACCGGCCGGTCGACGTCGAGCTTCCGCACCAGGGCGATCACCGCCTGCAAGTCGTCCCGGTTCTTGCCGGTGATCCGCAGTTCGTCGCCCTGGATGGCGGCCTGCACCTTGAGCTTCGAGTCCTTCACCGCCTTGACGACCATCTTGGCAAGGTCGCGGTCGATGCCCTGCTTCACCGTCACGATCTGTCGCACGGTATTGCCTGAAGCGCGCTCCGAGTCGGCAAAATCGAGCGCATTGTGATCGAGCTTGCGGCGCACGAAATAGCCGCGCACCAGCTCCTGTACCTGGCGCAGCTTCATCTCGTCGTCGGCGATGATGGTGATCGCCGCGTCCTTGCGCTCCAGCGTCGATTTGCTGCCCTTGAAATCGAAACGCGTGCCGATCTCGCGGCGAACACCGTCCAACGCGTTGTCGACCTCGGCAAGGTCGGTCTTGGAGACGATATCGAACGACGGCATGGTGCTTGCGACTCTCTGCAACACGTCACGGCACAATCCTAGCAACCGCGGCGGCCCACCGCTACGCTGCCGGGTCGCCACCGGGGAAGAAATCATGATGATCTCACGCCGACATGTGCTGGGGCTGCTGGCGGCCTCCGCATTGCCCGTTCGTATATCACGGGCGCAGAGCATCGACTGGCCGATGGTGACGGAGTACCCGGCAACATCGATGTCGGGCGAAGGACTGCGCCTTTTCGCCGAGGCCGTGGCACGCGAAAGCGGCGACCGCATCACTCTTCGGCCGTCCTTTGATGCCGGCCTGAAATCAGCCGACGCGCCGGCCGCTGTCCGGGATGGACGGGTTGCGGCCGCGGATGCCTTCGCCGGCGGCCTCGGTCGGCTCGACCCGCTGTTCCTGCTGTCGTCCCTGCCGTTTCTCGCCGCGACCAACGACGATGCGCGGCGTCTCTACGCCGCTGCACGGACAGCGTATACCAAGCGTCTGGCCCAGGAGGGACAGATCCTGCTCTTCGCGACACCCTGGCCACCGTCAGGGCTGTGGGCCAAGAAACCCATCGTCACATCGGCCGACCTGGCAGGCCTGGCGATCAGGACCTACGACGCCACCGGCGCCAAGGTCTTCACCGCGGCGGGTGCCGCACCGGCCAATCTGTCTTTTGCCGACACCATGCCCAAGCTGGCTGACGGATCGATCGCCGCCGTGCTGTCATCGGGCGACGGCGGCGCCGGCCGTCGCCTGTGGGACCACCTGCGGCATTTCACCGAGATCAACTACGCCGTGCCGCTCAGCCTCGCGACGCTGAACACCGGCCAGTACACGGCATTGCCAGCCGACCTGCGCGCGGCGGTCGATCGCGCCGCGGCGGCCACCGAGACCCGGCAGTGGCAATTGCTGGAGACACGGCTTGCCGACAACTATGCGCGCATGGCGGCCAACGGCGTCACCATCACCAAGGCCGACGCCATCGCACCGGATCTGCGCGCGCTGCTGGCACGCAGCGCCAGTGACGCCATCGACGCCTGGAAAGCGCAGGTTGGCCCCGAGCATGCCGGCCTGCTGGCGACGGTCGGAAAGTGAATTCGAAGCCGCGCTGTCATCCCGCTGGCGCTCGGGATGACGGCACCGGGAAACGATCGGAGTAAGGCTTTATGCGCGTTTTCATTGCTGGTTTCGGGACCGAAACCAACGCCTTCGTCCCCTTCCCGACCGGCCGCCGGGCCTTTGCCGCGTTCGGCATCTTCCGTGGCAATGCCACGCAGCAGCCACCGGGGTCGATCTCCGGACCGCTGCACGTCTGGCGCCGCAACGCCGAAGCGCGGGGATGGACTGTCGCCGAAGGCCTGCTGACGTTCGCGGCGCCGTCGGGCATCACGTCGCGGGCCGTGTACGAGGAATTCCGCGATGAGATCCTGGCCGATATCCGCCAGGCGCTGCCGCTGGACATCGTGCTTCTGAACCTGCACGGCGCCATGGTCGCCGACGGCTATGACGATTGCGAAGGCGATCTCCTGGCGCGCGTGCGGTCGCTCGTCGGCCCCCAGGTCGTGATCGGCGCCGAGCTCGACCTGCATTGCCATCTCAGCGAGGCGATGGTCAGCAACGCCACGGCGATCGTGATCTACAAGGAATATCCGCACATCGATCCCATGGACCGCGCCGCCGAGCTGTTTGCGATCTGCGCCGACGCCGCGCAACACAAGGTCAGGCCGGTCATGGCACGCTACGACTGCCGGATGATGGGCTCGTACCGCACGCCGGTGGAGCCGATGAAGAGCTTCGTCGCCCGCATGCAGTCCTTCGAAGGCAAGGACGGCATTCTCTCGGTTTCGATGGCGCACGGCTTCGCCTTCGCCGATGTCGAGGATGTCGGCACCCGCATGCTGGTGGTGAGCGATGGCGACGTCGGCAAGGCTGAGCGTCTGGCGGCTCAACTCGGCCACGAACTCTTTGCCGATCGCCACAACTTTATCACACGCTTCCTGACGCCGGACGAAGCGCTGGATCGCGCCGGGGCGCACAACGAAGGAACGGTGGTGCTGGCCGATCGCGCCGACAATCCCGGCAGCGGGGCACCCGGCGATTCGACCTTCCTTCTGCGCCGCATCCTGGATCGGCGCGCCGGTCCGACCTTGTTCGGCGTGATGTGGGATCCTGTTGCCTTCCAGATCGCCGAAGAGGCTGGCGTCGGCGCAACGCTCGACATGCGCCTGGGCGGCAAGTGCGGCAAGGTGAGCGGCGATCCGGTCGACCTGCGGGTCAGCGTGCGCCAGATCACCTACAACGTGCAGCAACCCTATGGGCCGGTGATGTCGCCGCTGGGCGATCTGGCGTGGCTGTCATCCGACCAGATCGACATCGTCATCAACAACCACCGCACGCAGACCCTGCATGCCGATGCGTTCCGCGCGCTGGGGATCGATCCGACCCGCTATCGACTGGTGGTGGTGAAGTCGGCCCAGCATTTCTACAACGGCTTCGCGCCGATCGCGAAGGAAACGCTCTACGTCACCACGCCCGGTGGCGCCGAGCCTGCCTACACGCGACTGCCCTATACCAAGCGCAAGACACCGTTCTGGCCGAAAGTGGAAGACCCGTTCGCGGGGTAGGCGCCGTGCGCAACGCCGTCATCCCGAGCGCAGCGAGGATCTCCTGCGAAAGACGCACAGTACGCCCTGTCGCGGGAGATCCCTCGCTGCGCTCGGGATGACCGTAAGGCCACTAGCGACTACCCCCATCACGGTGGCAGGACCTTGAGTGCGACCACGCCGGCGATGATCACGACGACGGCCGCCAGCCGTGCCGCGCTCATGGCCTCGCCGAACAGCAGCAGGCCCGCCAGCACCGAGCCGACCGCGCCGATGCCGGTCCACACCGCGTAGGCGGTGCCGAGCGGCAGGATCTTCAGGGCCTGTGTCAGCAGACCCAGAAAGACCACCAGCGCGACCAGCGAGGCCGCGGTCCAGCCGACCTTCGTGTAGCCCGCCGCGTATTTCGTGGTGATCGCCCACACGACGTCGGCAATGCCCGACAGGACGAGGAACAACCAGGCGACAGAATTGGACATGACACTCTCCTAGATCGCGTGGGCGTGCGCCCTAGAGCCCCTTGATGACAGCGACGCCCGCGAGCAAGGCCGCCACGCCGGCAAGGCGCAGGGCGGACGCAGGGCGCTGCGGCAGACGGAACCAGCCGTAGCGGTCGACGAGGACGGACGCGGCCTGCTGGCCGGCGACGGTGAAGCCCACCACCGCGGACGCACCGATCACGGGCATGCCGACAAAGACCGTGGTGACGTAGATCGCGCCGGCGAAGCCGCCGAGCCAGCCCCACCATGGCATGCGCGAGACACCGCCCAGGCCGGGCGCCGGCGCCTTGAGCAAGGCCGTGGCGAGGATCAGCACCGCCGTCATCGACAGCGCGGCAACCAGGAAGCTGACGGTGCCGACGGCGAACGGCGCGCCGATGTCGGCCCGCAGCAGTGCGTTGACCGCGCCCTGGACCGGCAGCACGGCACCGGCCGCCAGCGCCAGCGCGACCCAGCCGATCTTGGATGGCGACAACGTCGATGCCGCGCCCTTCTGCCCCAGGACGATGGCAGCGGCGCCGCCCAGCACGGCCAGTCCACCGATCAGCATCGGCACACTCAGGGGCGCCGCCGGCACACCCAGCAGGCCGAAATGATCCAGCGCCAGCGACGCCAGCATCTGGCCGGCGATGAACAGGCCGACGCTCACCACGGCGCCCAGCCGCGGAAAGAGCAGGATCGTCGACACCACGTAGAACGCCGACGCCGTGCCGCCCAGCACGTGCCACCACCGTGCGTCATGCACCGCCAGCAGCGCGCTCAGCGTGCAGGTGAGCGCCGCGATGATGGCCAGCGCGATCGTGCCCACGGAGAGCTGGATCGCCGTGGCCCCGAAGGGACTGCCGACCGCCTTCGAGAGCTGGGCATTGGCGCCGGCCTGAACGGCCAGCAAGGCGCCGGCGGCGAGCGAGGCCGGGATGAGCAGGTTTTCCATGATCGTTCTCCTTGTCTGTGTGTCAGCGTCAGGCCGTGCGCTCATGCTGCAGGTGCGGAACCTCGAGGCCGCGCTGCACGGCGGGCCGCTGCGCGATGGCGGCGTACCAGCGCAAGAGGTGGGGAAAGGCATCGATGGCGAGCCCGATCTTGGTCGCGGCGGCGTGAATCCAGGGCCAGGTCATCACATCGGCGATGCCGTAGTCGCTCACCAGCCAGGCCCGTTCCGCCAGCGTGCGATCGAGCACACCCAGCACGCGCTGCGACTCGCGCTCGAAGCGTGCGATGACCGCCGGGATCTTCTCGGTCGCGAAGATCTTGAAGTTCCAGAGCTGCCCCAGGGTCGGGCCGACATGAGCGGCCTGGAACAGCGTCCACTGCAGCACCGACAGTTGCTCATCGTCGGTCCTT
The DNA here is from genome assembly GCA_035279205.1 of Vineibacter sp. Taxonomy (GTDB): domain Bacteria; phylum Pseudomonadota; class Alphaproteobacteria; order Reyranellales; family Reyranellaceae; genus Vineibacter. Next base: position 1,268 of record DATEIF010000762.1, on the reverse strand, counting down.
GGCTGCAGCACGCCCGTACGATCGGCCAGGTAGAACAGGATGGCGCCCGACTCGAACACGGTGCGGTGATGATCGGCATCGACGATGACAGGGATCTTGTTGTTGGGATTGAGCGCCAGGAAATCGGGCCGATGCTGATCGCCGGTCTCGATGTCGACGACATGCACGCGATACGGCAGGCCGGTCTCCTCGAGCATGATCGAGGCCTTGTGGCCGTTGGGCGTCTGGTACGTGTAAAGGTCGATCGGGGTCATGGCTGGATCCTCTGTGAAGCGGCTGTGTCGCGGATCCAGATATGCTGTGCTTGTACGCACGGCGATCTGCCTGTATGCAGTTTGAGACTGCAAAAACGCACAGGTTGGAGCATGGATTGGGATGGGCTGCGCTATGTGCTGGCAGTGGGCAGCGAGGGCACCTTGGCCGGCGCGGCCCGGGCCCTGGGCGTCAATCACACCACGGTGCTGCGCCGCATCGCGGCCTTCGAGGACGACGCCGGCGTGCGGCTGTTCGAACGGCTGCCATCAGGCTACGTGCCGACGGAAGCCGGCGAGGCGCTGATCGACGCTGCGCGCCAGATCGACACGACCGTCACCGGCCTCGAGCGGCGGCTGGCCGGACAGGATCTCCGACTGTCGGGAACGATACGGGTGACCACGGCCGATACGCTGATGGCGTCCGTGCTGCCGCAGATGCTGAACGATTTTCACGTCGCGCACCCGGGTATCGTCATCGAGGTCGGCGTCTCCAACGTGATGCTCAACCTCACCAAGCGCGATGCCGATGTGGCGATTCGCACCGCCATCGATCCGCCTCAGACACTGGTCGGGCGCCGCATCGCGGCCATCGCATTTGGCATCTATGCCAGTCGTGCCTATCTCGACCGCAACCCCGCACCGCGCAAGAGCTGGAACCGTCACGCCTGGCTTGTGCCCGATGACAGCCTGGCCGGCACCGTCGTCGGACGCTGGCTTCGCCGGGAGCTTCCGGATGTGGCCGTGGCGGCGCGGGCCGATTCGCTGTTGGCCCTGCGTGACCTCGCCACCGCCGGCCTGGGCCTTGCCGCCCTGCCCCGCTACCTCGGCGATCTGACGGCCGGCCTGGTGCGTCTGGGCGATCCGGGGATTCCCGCTTCCTCGTCGCTCTGGGTGCTGACCCATGAAGATCTGCGGCGCAGCGCACGCGTGCGCGCCTTCACCGAATTCATGGCGCAGGCCTTCACACGGCGGCGCGGTCTGCTTGAAGGCAAGTGAAAGATCGCCCTGGGAGCG
>DATEIF010000761.1:0-9711 GCA_035279205.1 Vineibacter sp. | reverse complement strand
GAACGGCATCCGACAGCCTCCTTGCTTCGCTGTCGGAAGTGTCCACGATGTCTCCGAACACCTGTCCACCTTCTCCCCGGTCTGAACACGCAGTTGGGGGAGGTGGCCGAAGGCCGGAGGGGGGAGCCGACGTGGTTTATCTCACCAAGATCTCGTTGGCTCCCCTCCGCCCCTTCGGGGCACCTCCCCAGCTTCGCTGGGGAGGAAAATCAATCCGCGATCGGAATCCACAGATCGACGCCGCCCAGGCCGGTGTCGGGGCTGAACGTCTCGCCGTAGCGTTCGAAGAAGGGCGCATCGGCGGCCTTGTGCCCGGACTGCGGCAGCCACGTGTCCCAGATCGCGGTGAAGGTGCTGCGGATGGTGGCGATGTGATCGTCGTGCCGGAAGATGGCATAGCGCCGCCCGGCCGGGATGCGCAGCCGTGTCAGCTCCGCCGGCTGGTCGGAGAAGCCCGACACCTCGACGCCGCAGACATAGTCGACATTGCCGTCGTCATCGCCGTTGCAGACCACGCCGTAGGTGACGTTGGCGCCGACCTGGCCGCTGACATGGCCGATATAGGGAGCAAACCGCTGCCATTGCGCCGGCATGCCCATGGCGGTCTCGCAGGTGTAGCGCTGGCCGATCCCGACGATCAGCAGCGGCTTGGTGGTGGTCTCGATGCGCGGCGCCTCGAGCGTCTTGGTGGTGGCGTACCTCATGTTGAACGGCTCCATCAGCGTGATGTTGGCGACATGGCCTTGCGTGCGCACCTCTTCGGGCGTGCGCCCGAACTGGTCACGGAAGGCCCGGGTGAACGCCTCGTGGGAGGCGTAGCCCGCATCGAGAGCGACGTTCAGGATGTTCGGCGCGCCGCCCGCCAACGCACGTGCCGCCTCCGTCAGGCGACGGCCGCGGGCATAGCGCATGACCGGCCAGCCGGTCAGCGATGCGAACGCGCGCGTCAGGTGGTACGGCGACACACCGCAGTTCGCTGCGACATCCTCCAGCGTGATGGGCGCCGCGAAATGGCTTTCGACGTACCAGATGGCCTTGCGTGCCGGTGTCATCCGTCCTCGCTCTCGATGCGACGTCTGCTGTAGGCCGTTACCGCCTGCCGCATTTGATCATTCTTGCGCCTCCTCGCGCATGGTGCACAAATTGCTTGAGTTCCCTCGCTCGGCGTCAGCGGAGTGAGGAGAACAAGGAGGGGAAATATGATCGCATTTGGGCGGATGACGGCTTTGGCCGTCGGTGTCGCGGCGGGACTGGCGCTGTCGACATCGGCGCTGGCGCAGTCGACCTTGCGCGTGGTGATGCACTCGGACCTCAAGAGCTTCGATCCGGTGTGGAGCGGTGCCTATATCGTGCGCAATCACGGCTACCTGGTATGGGACACCTTGTTCGCGATGGACGAGAAGTTCCAGATCAAGCCGCAGATGGTCGACAAGTACGCGCCCAGTGACGACGGGCTGACGTGGACCTTCACGCTGCGCGACGGCCTGGAGTGGCATGACGGCACGCCGGTCACCGCCGAGGATTGCATCGCCTCGCTCAAGCGCTGGTCGGCGCGCGACTCGATGGGCCAGAAGCTGGCGCTGTCGGTGAAGGCATGGGAGGTGGTCGACGCCAAGACGTTCCGCCTCGTGCTCAAGGACCAGTTCGGCCAGGTGCTCGACGCGCTCGGCAAGCCCAGCGTCGTAGTGCCGTTCATGATGCCCAAACGCATCGCCGAGACGGATGCATTCAAGGCCGTCGACGAGGTCGTCGGCTCTGGGCCCTTCATCTTCAAGAAGGACGAATGGAAGCCGGGCGAGAAGGTGGTCTACGTCAAGAACCCGAAATACAAGCCACGCGCCGAGCCGATGTCGGGCATGGCGGGCGGCAAGGTGGTGAAGCTCGACCGCGTCGAGTGGGTGTGGATCCCCGACCCGCAGACCCAGGTCAATGCGCTGATCGCCGGCGAAATCGATATGATCGAGAGCGTGTCCAACGATCTGCTGCCGCTGCTGGAAAAGGAGAAGGACGTCACCCTGATCAAGAGCAGCGTCGGCAATCAGTACACCTTCCGGCCCAACTGGCTGGTCGCGCCGTTCAACAACCCCAAGATCCGCCAGGCCGCCATGATGGCGCTGAACCAGGAGGATTTTCTCAAGGGCATCATCGGCGATCCGCGCTACTGGCGGACCTGCAAGTCGCTGTTCCCCTGCGGCTCGCCGCTGGCCACCGATGCCGGCATGGCCGGCTGGATCGAGGGCAACGCCGCCAAGGCCAGGCAGATGCTGCAGGAGGCGGGCTATGACGGCACCCCGATCGTGATCCCGTACCCGACCGACCTGCAGGTGATCGGCAACATGGGACCGATCGCCAAGTCGCTGCTGGAGCGGGCCGGCTTCAAGGTCGAGGTCCAGCCCAGCGACTGGCAGAGTATGGTCACCCGCCTGATCAGCAAGAAGGGTCCGCCGTCGGAGGGTGGCTGGACCGCCTACCTCACCAGCTGGAGCCATGTCGACATCCTCGATCCGCTGATGACGCCGTCGCTGGTGTCGACCTGCGACAAGGCGCGCGCCGGTTGGCCATGCGATGAGAAGATGGAAAAGCTGCGCGACAGCTTTGCGCGCGAGACCGATCCGGCCAAGAAGAAGGCGATCGCCGAAGAGGTCCAGGCCTACAACCGCGAGATCGTGACCGGCGTGAACTTGGGCGAGTGGTTCGGCGTCTCGGCCGTGCGCAAGAACGTGACCACGCCCGCCGTGCCGCCGCCGGTCACTGCGTTCTGGGGCATTGAAAAGAAGTAGACCACCCGAGGCAGCGCCCGGCGCGCCTGCGACGCGTGCCGGGCACCGGTGGCTCACGAACGGCGTGCGTGCGGATCGCACGAGGCGTTGCCTTGCAGGATGCCATGGCGTGTCCTAGCATTTCTCCATGATCACCACGCTCGCGCCCGCCGAATGGCCGCGTCCCAAGGGCTATGCCAACGGCATGACCGCGACCGGCCCGGGCCAGCTGATCGTGCTCGCCGGCCAGATCGGCTGGAACGACGCCGGCGTGTTCGAGACCGACGATTTCAGCGGCCAGTGCCTCCAGGCCTTTCGCAATATCGCGCGCCTGCTGCGCGAGGCGGGCGCCGGTCCCGAGCATGTGCTGAAGCTGACCTGGTTCGTCACCCGCAGGGACGAGTACCTCGCCGCCGGCCGCGCGCTGGGCGCCGCCTACCGTGAGGTGTTCGGCCGCCATTTTCCGGCGATGTCGGTGATCTTCGTGTCGTCCCTGGTCGAGGATCGCGCCAAGGTCGAGATCGAAGCCACGGCCTTCCTGCCGGCCGAGCCGCCGCCGGCGGTCCAGGCGCCGCTCAACCAGGAAGGGCCGTAGGGAGCAGGTATCTCCGTCGTCCTGAGCGCAGCGAGGACCCTGCGGTGTGTGGGTCAAAGAATGGCGGCGCTGGTGATCACCCATCGCCAGCTGTGTTTGACGCCAACACCGCAAGGTCCTTCGCTGCGCTCAGGACGACGAGATTCCTTGTCAGCGCGCGTCGGCACTGATCTTATTCTTCGACCTGTACCGTCTTGCGTCACCATCGCGTTCCCTTCCCCTGGCGAAGGAGATCGGCCATGCAGGCCCCCGTCCGGTGTAGCCTGACTGCTCTGGCGTTCGCGTTGGGTACGGCGTTCCTGGGCACGGCGGCGCCGGCCCAGACCCTGCGGGTGGTGATGCACTCCGACATCAAGGTGCTCGATCCGGTGTGGAGCGGCGCCTACATCGTGCGCAACCACGGCTACCTGGTCTACGACACGCTCTTTGCGCTCGACGAGCAGCTGCAGCCCAAGCCGCAGATGATCGAGTCGTGGGCCGCCAGCGAGGACCGCAAGCTCTATCGCTTCACCCTGCGCGAGGGCCTGCTGTGGCATGACGGCCAGCCGGTGACGGCGGAGGACTGCATCGCCTCGATCAGGCGCTGGGGCGTGCGCGATCCGATGGGCCAGAAGCTCCTGCAGTTCACGCAGGATATGAAGGCGATCGATGCCCGCACCTTCGAGCTGGTGATGAAGGCGCCCTACGGGCTGGTCGTGGAGTCGCTGGCCAAGCCCAGTGTGAACACGCCGTTCATGATGCCCAAGCGCGTCGCCGAGACCGATGCCTTCAAGCAGATCGAGGACTACACCGGCTCGGGCCCGTTCATCCTCAAGCGTGACGAGTGGAAGCCGGGCGAGCGCATCGTCTACGTCAAGAATCTGAAATACAAACCGCGCGCCGAGCCGGCTTCAGGCCTGGCCGGAGGCAAGGTGGTGAAGGTCGATCGCGTGGAGTGGGTGTGGATCCCCGACCAGCAGACCCAGGCCAACGCGCTGCTCAGCGGCGAGATCGACATCGTCGAGCAGGTCCCCTACGACCTGCTGCCGCTGCTGGAAAAGGAGAAGTCGATCGTGCTGGTGAAGGCCGCCAGCCCCAACCAGTACGTCTTCCGGCCCAACTGGCTGCAGCCGCCATTCAACAACGAAAAGGTGCGCCAGGCCGCCATGATGGCGCTGACGCAGGAGGATTTCCTGAAGGCCGTGATCGGCGACCCGCGCTACTATCGCACGTGCAAGGCCATGTTCACCTGCGGCTCGCCGCTGGAATCGACGGCCGGCATGGCCGGCAAGATCGAAGGCAACGCCGCCGCCGCCCGCGCGCTGCTGAAGGAAGCCAACTACGACGGCACGCCGGTGGTGCTGCTGCACGCCAGCGACACGGCGCCGCTGGCCAACCTGTCGCCGGTGGCCAAGAGCCTGTTTGAGCGCGCCGGCTTCAAGGTCGACATGCAGTCCAGCGACTGGCAGTCGCTTGTAAGCCGGCTGATCACCAAGAAGGGCCCGATCTCGGAAGGCGGCTGGAGCACGTTCCTGACCTACTGGTCGCAGGCCGACCTGCTCGATCCGCTGATGACGCCCTTCCTCCAGTCCAATTGCGACAAGGCGCGCGCCGGCTGGCCCTGCGACGAGCAGATGGAGCGCCTGCGCGAGGCCTATGCGCTCGAAACCGATCCGGCGAAGAAGCGCGCCATCGCCGACGAGGTGCAGACGCGGGCGATGACGATCATCACGCATGTGCCGCTGGGCGAGTCCTTCGCCGTCGCCGGCCTGCGCAGCAATCTCAGCGGCTGGATCAACGCCCCCGTCACCGTGTTCTGGAACGTGGCGAAGAAATAAACCTGTCCTGAGGGCTGCGGTTGGGCTGCCGGCCGCACCGCCGAGCCCTGCCGCATGGGTACGCTGACGGTGCGGGAACCGCAGGCACCGCAAGGCGTTGTCGTTTGCGCCAATAAGAAATGGCGCAGGGCTCGCCGCCCTGAAGCTCATGCCCTTGCCTGGGATTGTCTCTCGGATCGACGGGAGCGGCCGCTGCGGCCGCAGGGTGCGGACTTCATGGAACTGATCTCCCGTGTCGCCTTTGGTCTGTCCGGTGCCCTGCTGATGCTGCTCGCGGCCGCGTTGGGCAGCTATGGCATCTATGATTTCGTGGTCAGCGCCAGCAACTCGCTTGCGGCGGGCGGTGAAGGACTTCTGCGGGCCATCGGCTATCTCGTGGTGGCGATTGCCGTATTCGATGTCTCCAAGTACCTCATCGAGGAAGAGGTCGTGCGCGGTCGCGAGCTGCGTGCCGCCTCCGAGGCCCGACGCAGCCTGACGAAGTTCGTCTCCACGATCGCGATCGCGGTTTTCCTCGAAGGCCTCGTGACCGTATTCCGGGTCAGCAAGGATCAGGTGTCGGACATGATCTATCCGACGCTTCTGTTGATCACCGGGACTCTGATCGTTCTCGGCCTGGGCGTGTATCAGCGCCTGAGCGCCAGCGTCGAACGCGAAGTCGAGCATCGCGATCAGCGCGATGGCGAATCGACGCCGGACAGGTCCAAGCGCAAGTAGGCCGACGGTGTACAGGGAGGGGAGGAAGCTCATTTTGAGCACCCTCTGTACTGACAAATGAATATCGGCCTCTATATTTAAGAAAGTTCAGAGTCTTTTTGTGTGGGGACGCGAAATTCTTCTTGGTTCTTCTCGTTTCTATACATGACTGCGCCGCATTGAGGGGCGCTGCATCGGGCACATCGATGGCCGTGATGCATCTGGCTTTGTTGAACTTTTGATCGAGCCGGTCATTGACGAGCCATTATGCGTTGGCGCCGGGTGCCGCGTGGCAGCCCGGGGTTGTCCGAACACACGTTTCCGCGATTGCGCTCTGCGTCGGGCTCGGCCTGATGACGGTGGCGTCGGTACCCGCGGCGGGTCAGTCGCTGCCGACCGGCGGCCAGGTCGCGGCAGGATCGGTCACCATCGGGCAGCCGGTGGGCGGCGCCATGACGGTACGCCAGACCAGCGACCGCGGCGTCGTGAACTGGCAGACGTTCAATGTCGGCGCCGGCGGCCGGGTCGACTTCCAGCAACCGTCGGCATCATCGGCGACGCTCAACCGGGTCACCGGCAGCACCAGCTCGGTCATCGCCGGCCAGATCAGCGCCAACGGCCAGGTCTTCCTGGTCAACCCCAACGGCATCCAGATCACGCCCTCGGGCGCGGTGCGCACTGGCGCTTTCGTTGCGTCCACACTCGATATCAAGAACAGCGATTTCCTTTCGGGTCGCACCGTGTTCGAGGGCAATGGCCGCTCGGCGGGTGTGGTGAACCAGGGCACGATCGAGACGGCGCCGGGCGGCAGCGTGGTATTGATGGGCGGCCGGGTGGTGAACGAAGGCACCATCACGGCCGAAGGCGGCCGCGTGGGCTTGGCGTCGGGCGAACGGGTGGTGGTGGACCTGCAGGGTGATGGCTTCCTGCAGGTATCGGTGCCGACGGCCGACGCGGAGCGGACCGAGGCGCTGATCAAGCACACCGGTCGCATCCAGGCCAATGGCGGCCGCGTGGCGATGCGGGCGGCAACGACGGCGGATGTGGCCCGTGCCGCGATCACGGTGTCGGGCGCGATCGAAGCGCGCACGGTTATGCGGACCGAGGCCGGCGTGGTGTTCGGCACCGATGCCGGCGCACCGGCGCCGACGGGACCGGTCACGGTGCAGCGTGGCAAGATCGAGATCGACGGCGGGCCGGGCGGATCGGTGACGACGTCGGGCCGTATCAGCGCGGGCAGCGGTACGCAGCGCGGCGGTGACATCCGCATCAGCGGCAATGGCGTGACGACGGCGGGTACGCTGGACGTCTCGGGCGGCACGGTGGGCGGCACGATCGCGGTCGACGGCGGTGCGCGGCTGGACGCGTCGGGCGCGTTCCTGGCAAGCGGCGGTACGACGGGCGGGCGCATCGACCTCACGGCGGACGACGCGCGCGTGACGCAAGCCAGCCTGCTGGCGACGGGCGGCAGCGTCGGCGGCTTGATCCGCATCGGCGGCGCCTTCCAGGGCGGCAAGACGAAGGACAACGCACCCGAGCTCGAGGCGACGTTCCTGGCGCGCTGGGCCGATGTGTCGACGCTGCGCAGCGCCACGACCACGCGGATCGACAGCAACACCAGTATCGACGTGTCGGGCGGCACCGCCGGCGGCACGGCCATCGTGTGGTCGAACGACATGACGTGGATGGCCGGTGCGGTGAAGGCGACGGGCGCGCTGTCGGCCGGCTCGGTCGAGGTCTCGGGGGCGCAAACGCTGGCCTTCATCGATCTGGGCAGGCTCCAGATCGGCAACGGCGGCCAGCTGCTCCTGGATCCGAAGAACATCACGATCGCCACCAGCGGCTCGGCGGCCGTCGCCGCGAACGACCAGTTCGGCGACAACAACAGCAGCAGCGTCACGATCTCGCCCAACAGTCTGACCACGCTGCTCGATGCCGGCACGGCGGTGACGCTGCAGGCCAGCACCAACATCACGGTGAGCAACGCCATCAGCGTCAACAACGCTGCGGGCAGCGGCGGCAACCTCACCCTGCAGGCCGGCCGCAGCATCATCATCAACGCGAACATCACGACCGACAACGGCAATCTGACCCTGATCGCCAACGAGACGGTGGCCAACGGCGTCATCAACGCTCGGCGCGACAGTGGCGCTGCGTCCCTCACGTTTGCCGGTACCACGATCACGGCCGGCACCGGCACCGTGACGATCCTGATGAACACTGGCGCCGGGCTGACGAATGCGACCAGCGGCAACATCAGCCTGGGCACTATCGCCAGCGCCGGCGCGGTCAACGTCACGTATTCCGGGCCGACCGCGGCGGGGCTGATCCAACTCAACGGCAATATCACCGCCAGCGGCAACATCACGCTGTCCAACCGCAGCCTGCGCGTCGGCGCCAACAGCACCTTGACCAGCACGGGCGGCACCGTGACCTGGGCGGGCGAAGGCAGCCAGACCATCGCCGGCGTGGCCGGCGGCGAGCAGATCAAGGTCGTCGAGGGCAGCGCCATCACCCGCATCGGGCTCATGGACACGGCCGACGCGGCGCGTCTGGCGATCGGCCAGACCGCGCCGTCGCGCGCCTACGGTGATGCCAATCCGGCCGTCGACACGCTGCGCCTGGTCTCGGGCACCCTGCGGGCGGGCGACACGCTGGGCGGCATCCTCGCCGCCGGATCGACCGCGACCACCTGGTCGGGCGGCGCGGCACCCGCCGCGGCCGCCAACGTCGGATCATACGGCTACACGGTCACGGCGAGCGGTGCGATCGCCATCAATGCCACCGAGCGCGGCTATTTCATCACCACCACGACCAGCGGCAGCCTGTCGGTGACCGCGCGGCCGATCACGGTGAAGGCCGATGCCCTGACCAAGATCTACGGCGATGCCGACCCGGCGCTGACCTGGCAGATCACCAACGGCAACCTGGTGGGCACCGACACGCTGAGCGGCAGTCTTGCACGGGCTGTCGGCGAGACGGTGACGGGTGGTCCGTACGCCATCACGCAAGGCACGCTGGCCAACGGCAACTACGCGATCAGCTTCACCGGTGCGACCTTCACGATCACGCCGGCATCGCTGAACGTCGCGGCGACTGCCCGGACCAAGGTCTACGGCGATGCCGATCCGGCGCTGACCTTCACCGCCAGCGGCTTCAAGTTCAGTGACACGGCGGCGAGCGTGTTGACGGGCAGTGTCAGTCGAACGGCGGGGGAAACGGTCGCCGCTGGCCCGTACGCGATCACCCAGGGTTCGCTCGCGGCCAACACCAACTACAGCATCATCTACACAGGCGCCAATCTCACCATCACACCCGCATCGCTGAACGTGGCGGCGAACGCCCGGACCAAGGTCTACGGCGATGCCGATCCGGCGCTGACCTTCACCGCGACCGGCCTCAGGTTCAGCGACACGGCCGCCGGCGTCCTGACGGGCACTTTGAGTCGGGATGCAGGTGAAACCGCCTCCGGCAGCCCGTACGCGATCACACGCGGCAGCCTGGCGGCCAACGCGAACTACACGATTGTCTACACGGGTGCCAATCTCACGATCACACCGGCGCCCCTGAACGTGACAGCGAACGCCCGGACCAAGGTCTATGGCGACGTCGACCCGGCACTGACATTCACCGCAACCGGGTTCAAGTTCAGCGACACAACGGCGAGCGTCCTGACGGGCGGTCTCAGTCGCTCGGCCGGCGAGTCTGTGGCCGGTGGTCCGTACGCGATCACGCAGGGCTCGCTTGCGGCCAATGCCAACTACAGCACCGTCTACACAGGCGCCAATCTCACGATCACACCGGCGCCACTCAATGTCACGGCCAACAGTCAGACCAAGGTCTA